>JBFWJM010000420.1:0-2500 GCA_050253205.1 Desulfovibrionaceae bacterium | reverse complement strand
TGGTTGATGCCCACCTCGGCGATGACCAGGGGGGGGTGGCCGTCGCCCACCTCGCGGCCGCAAAAATTCATCCTGCGTGTCATGTCCGGATACCCTTGTGGTTAGGAAGATCAGGTTGTTTGGGTCTGTTTCGGCAAATGGATGTCAGCATGTAGCCTGATACCGCACAAATGACAATGCGCCGGGAGCGGTCAGTGGTCCGCAGACTTGTTCATGCATACGCCGGAACGTCGGCCCGTGCAAGGCGGCTGCCGCCATCCGGCCTGCGCGGGGTGTCAGGATGGTTCTGCTTCCGTGGTGGTTTCCAGCAGCTCCAGCAGCGTGCCCGCCACCACTTCCGGGGCGAGGTCGTTGAGGCACTCCAAGGTGCCGAGGGCGCAGGTGTTGCGGTTGCACTTGGAGCAGGGCAGGTGGTGGAAGGCGATGCGGTGGCGGGCCTTGTCCGGGAAGGTCCAGGCCGTGTCGCCGTTGGAGCCGATGACCGTGACCGTGGGCACGCCCAGCGCCACGGCCATGTGCCTCGGGGCCGAGCAGTTGCCCGCCTGGGCCGAGGCCCGGGCCATGACCGCCGCCGTGCGCCGCAGGCTCGGGGGATCGTTCTCGCAGGGCAGCATGCAGCGCTCCCCCCGGCCGCAGAGGCGCACCACCTCCTGCACCTGGCCGCGCTCGCCCGGGCCGTGGAAGAGGTAGAACCGCAGGTCGGGCCGCTGCTCCAGCAGCAGGCGGATGCACGCGGCCCAGTGGCGCGCGGGCCAGCGCCGGGTGTCGGACCAATGCGTGGCGTCGAGGGTCACCAGCGTGTCCCCCTCGCAGAGGCCCCGGGCCGCGAGGTGGGCGTCGGCCCACTGCCGCTCCGCGTCCGAGAGATACATCCTCGGGGGCTGCATGTCCCACTCGATGCCCAGCGGGGCGAGCACCTGGGCCTTGAACCGCCCGGCGTAGCCGCCCTTGTGCATTGCCGCCAGGTGCGTATAGCGGATGGTCTTGTACCATTTGGCCTCGCCCGCCAGGCGCACGGGTGCGTCCGTCATCAGCGCGGCCATGCGCGTCCTGGGCAGTTGCTGGAAGTCTACGAACAGGTCGTACCCCTGGCGAGCCGCCCGGAAGAGGAAGCCCGCATCCGCCAGGAGGCCGCGTTTTTCCAGGGCCCAGACCGTGCTGATGTGCGGGTTGTTCTCCAGGATGGGCGCGCACTTGGCCTCGGTGAGGAAGTGGATTTCGGCTTCGGGCCAGCGGCGGGCCAGCAGTTCGACCATGGCCGTGGAGATGACCACGTCGCCGATCTGGCGGAGCTGGCAGGCGAGGATGCGGCGGGGGTTGAGGCGGGAAATATCGGTCATCGGCTATGGCCCGGCTCTTCATTGACGGCCGCATTGACGGCCGCATAGACGGCCTCGTAGCGGCTGGCGATGGCGTCCCAGTCGAAGGCCAGGGCGTATTCCCGCGCGGCCAGGCCCATGGCCCGGCGCAGGGCCGGGTCTTCGGCCAGGGTGCGCACGGCGTCGGCCATGGCGTCGTCGTCGTCCATCCCGCGCACGAAGCCCTGCACCCCGTCGGTGAAGACCTCGCCGCAGCCGGGGGCGTCCGTGGTCACCACGGGCAGCCCGGCGGCCATGGCCTCGATGATCACCCGGGAGAAGCCCTCCAGCCGGGAGGGCAGGATGAACACGTCCGCCGCGGCGTAGAGGTCGAGGAGCTCGTCCACGGGCAGGGCGAGGCGGTCCGCGGGCATGGCGGTGTTGGCCGCTCCCAGGCTCTTCACGGGGATGACCCTGTCCGTGACCCCGGCGCAGTCGATGGCGGGCTGGAGCCTGCTGGTGGCCCCGCCCACCACGAGCCAGGTGAAGTCCACCCCGGCGTTCTTGAGCCGGGCTGCCATGGCCGGGATGAGGCAGAAGCCCTTCTTGGCGTGGTTGCGGCCCACGGTGAGCAGCAGCAGCCGGTCCTGCGGCACGTTCCAGGCCCGGCGCACGGCGGCGGTGTCGCGCTGCTGGCCGAAGCGCGCGGCGTCGATGCCGTTGGGCACGCGGCGGATGCGCCCCGGCTCCACGCCCAGGTCCGTGAGCAGCCGTTCCAGGCTGTCGGTCATGGCCACCACGCGGTCCATGCCCGCCACGGCCCGGAGCACGCGCGGCTCCAGGGTTTTGTCGAGCCGTATGCCGTAGCCGTAGAGGTCGTCCATCTGCACGTCCTCGCCGTAGCAGCGCAGGACCTTGGGTGCGCGCACGCCGAGGATGGTCCAGGCCTCCGGGTAGGCGCCCATGGCCTGCCAGACATGGAACCCGTGGCGGGCCTGCTCGCGGTTCAGGTGGGCGCGCAGCAGCCAGGGCGCGCGCTTGAGCATGGAGTGCGTGCGCGGGAGCATGGGCGAGCAGGGGAAGGGCAGCGCCTGGTAGAAGCCCCCGCGCTTGCGCAGCTCGCGGTGCGGCAGGTAGAGGCGGACCTCGTTGCCGCGCGCGGCCAGGGCGCGGAAGAGATTGTACGTGAAAATCTCGTAGCC
>JBFWJM010000419.1:0-2510 GCA_050253205.1 Desulfovibrionaceae bacterium | reverse complement strand
CGGGCTTCTTCACTGCGATGACGATGACGTTGAAGCGCTGGCGCAGCTTCGACTCGATGAGATTCTTGCCCGCGTACATGCTGTCCGGAGCCACCACGAGTTCTTCCATCTGCAGGTCTTGGCAGTCGCCTCTGGTGGCCAGGTCCATGAAGTTGACCACCGTGGGCCGCAGCACGGACTGGGCCATGCGCAGTCCGCCGTAGAGATGAGGATAAAGAACCTGGTCCGCCCCGGCGCGCTGAAGCTTTTGGGTATGATCCAGAGAATTGCACCGGGCCACGATGCGTATCTCGGGATTGAGCTGCCGGGCCGAAAGCGTCACGTAGACGTTGGCCGACTCGTCGGTCAAGGCCGCGATGAGCGACTTGGCCCGGCCGATGCCCGCCGCCTCCAACACTTCGTCGCGGGTGGCGTCCCCGGCCACGTGCAACACGCGCTGGCGCACCAGTTCCTCCACCATGGCCGGGTCCTTTTCAATCACGACCACTTCCTGGTCTTCGGCCATGATCTCGCCCGCCGCGATGGAGCCGATGCGACCGTAGCCGCAGATGATGATGTGCCCGGACATCTTGCCTATGGTGCGCTGCATCCACCGCCTCCCGAAGATGTTTTGGATGTGCCCGTCCACGAGCAGCTGTACGAACACGCCGGCCAAGTAGAAGAAGCTGCCCACGCCGGTCATGATGACGAACATCATGAGTATGCGGCCCGACGTGTCGAGCTTGTGCACTTCGCCGTATCCCACGGTGGAAAGCGTGGTCACCACCATGTACACGCTGTCGATGAAGTCCCACTCCTCCACCCACATGAGGCCGATGACGCCGATGCAGAACACCAAACTCATGGCACCGACGCCGGCCACAACCGGCCACAACACCCCGAAGCGCCGCTTGAGCCGGGCCGTGCGTCCATGCACCCAGCCTATCCTCACGCTCCACCTCCGCCCGCGCGTCTGGCCTGTAGCGCCGCGATGGCGTCGCGCAGTTCGGCCGCCCGCTCGAAAGCCAGGTCTTTGGCCGCGGCGCGCATTTCGCGCTCCAGGCGTTTTATGGCCTTGTCCGCGCCTTCGTCGTCCATGACCTGATCCATGAGCTGCTCCACGAAGCTGGCTTCCCGGCTCTTCAGTGGTTTTTCCGACTTGGCCTGGGTGTAGATGGCGTCGAGGATGTTGTCCATCTCCTTGACGACGCTCACGGGCGTTATGCCGTGCTCAAGATTGTGGGCCCGCTGTTTGGCCCGGCGGCGCTCGGTCTCGTCCATGGCTTCCTTCATGGACCGGGTCACCTGGTCGGCGTAGAGCACCACCTGGCCCTCCACGTTGCGGGCCGCCCGGCCGAAGGTCTGGATGAGCGAACGCGTGGAGCGCAAAAAGCCCTCGCGGTCGGCGTCGAGTATGGCCACCAGGGAAACTTCGGGAATGTCGAGCCCCTCGCGCAACAGATTGATGCCCACCAGCACCGAGAACTCCCCGGCCCGAAGAGCCTGGATGATGGCCACGCGCTCCAGGGTGTCGATGTCGGAGTGCAGGTAGCGCGACACCACGCCGTGTTCGTTGAGATAGGCGGTCAGCTCCTCGGCCATGCGCTTGGTGAGCGTGGTGACCAGTACCCGCCCGCCGGACGCCACGCGCTTCTTGCACTCGGCCATCAGGTCGTCCATCTGGCCCTTGGTGGGGCGCACCTCCACCTCGGGGTCCACCAGGCCGGTGGGCCGGATGATCTGCTCCACCACCAGTCCCTGGGCCTGGTCCAGCTCCCAGGGGCCGGGCGTGGCCGAGACGTACACGGCCTGGCCGATGCGGGCCTGGAACTCCTCGAAGTTGAGGGGGCGGTTGTCCAGGGCCGAGGGCAGGCGGAAACCGAAGTCCACCAAGGTGGACTTGCGCGAGAAGTCGCCGTTGAACATGCCGCCCACCTGGGGCACCGTGATGTGGGATTCGTCCAGGAACAGAATGAAATCCTTGGGAAAATAGTCGAGCAGCGTGGACGGGGGCTCGCCGGCCTTGCGCCCGTCGAGGTGGCGGGAATAATTCTCGATGCCGTTGCAGTAGCCGAGCTCCTCGATGGTCTCCAGGTCGTAGAGGGTGCGCTGCTCCAGGCGCTGGGCTTCGACGAAGCGTTTGTTTTTCTTGTAGAAAACCAGGCGCTCGCGCAGCTCGTCGCGTATGTCGCTCATGGCCCGGGCCAGGTTGTCGCGGTCCGAGACGTAGTGGCTGTTGGGAAAAACCAGGGTCTTTTCCACCCGTCCCAGCACCTCGCCGGTCAGGGGGTCGGTCTCGGTCATGGCTTCGAGCTCGTCGCCGAAGAACTCCAGGCGCAGAGCGCGTTCCCGGCTGTAGGCGGGAATGACCTCCAAAACATCGCCGCGCACCCGAAAAACGCCTCGGTGGAAATCGTAGTCGTTTCTTTCGTACTGGATTTCCACGAGCTTCTCGATTACTTGTTCAAGACTTATGCGTTGCCCCACCGTGAGCGACAAGACCATCTTGGCGTAATATTCCGGCGAACCCA
>JBFWJM010000418.1:0-2517 GCA_050253205.1 Desulfovibrionaceae bacterium | reverse complement strand
GCCCAAGCCTGGTAGAGGATGACGATGGGCACGAAGATCAGGGCCACGACGAGCATGATCTTGAGCGTCAGGGCCGACGAGGCCGAGTTGTGGATGGTCAGGCTGAACTGCGGTCCCGTGCCCTCTCCGGCCATGCGGCCGGGGATCAGGGCCGGGAACAGGCCGACCACCGTGAACATGGTGGTGGTGATCAGGGTCAGGCCGAAGCTGCCCCAGGCCAGCCACCACTTCTTCCCGGCGATGAACAGCCTGGTCAGCAGCAGCAGGACCACCGGCAGAAGCAGAAGCACGAACAGGATCGGCATCTGCAGGTAGTTGTCGAAGAGCTTGGTGGCGAACCAGGAGTAGAGCAGGAACAGGACCACGGCGGCCAGGACGATGGTCCACAGCGGCTCGGTCAGCTTCTGGGCGCGCTCCTTGAGGTCGCCCGTGGCCTTGATGGACAGCCAGAGCGAGCCGTGCAGCAGGAAGAGCAGCACGAAGAGCACGCCGCCGGCCAGGCCGTAGGGGTTCAGCAGGTCCAGGATGCCGCCCGCGTTGACGTATTCGGCGTTGAAGGGCAGGCCCCGGAAGATGTTGGCGAAGGCCACGCCGATGAGCAGCGCGGGCAGGGCGCTGCCCACGAACACGCCCGCGGACCACAGCTTGCGCCAGCCGTCGGTTTCGCCCTTGCTCCTGAACTCCATGGACACGCCGCGGATGATCAGCCCGAACAGGAGCAGGAGAAGCGGCGTGTAGAGCCAGCTGAACATGACGGCGTAGGTGAAGGGGAAGGCCGCGAAGGTCACGCCGCCAGCGGCGATGAGCCAGACCTCGTTGCCGTCCCAGAACGGGCCCATGCTGTTGAGCATGACCCGCTTTTCGGTTTCGGTTTTGCCCAGGAAGGGCAACAGGGTTCCGATCCCCAGGTCGAATCCGTCCAGGGCGAAGTAGACCGCCCAGAGCACGCCCCAGAGGAGGAACCAGACAGTGGCCAGGGTCAGATGCGTTCCGGCGAGTTCCATGGCTGTTTCCTCCTTACATCTCGGCGGGACCGCGGCGGGCGGTCCGGGCCATGAGGTAGATGCCCACGAGTCCGAGCAGCGTGTAGACGATGATGAAGGCGAACAGGGACACGCTGACCTGGCTCGAGGCCACGGGCGACACCGCGTCCGTGGTCCGGAGCATGTTGTAGACGATCCAGGGCTGGCGTCCCACCTCGGCCACGATCCATCCGGCCTGGATGGCGATGTAGGGGATGGGGATCATCAGCGGCAAGAGGCTCAGGAACCACTGGTAGTTCTGGATGTCCTTGCGCTTGAGCCAGGCGAAGGCGGCCACCAGGATCATCAGGGTGCCGAAGGCGACCATGATCCGGAAGCTCCAGAAGGTCAGGACCACGGGCGGCCGCTCGTTCTCGGGGAAGTCGTTCAAGCCCTTCACCACCGCGCCCGGGTCGTTGTAGGCCAGGATGGAGAGCAGGCTGGGAATCTTGATGGCCTCCAGCGAGTTCTCGCCGTTGGAGCCGGGAATCTGCAGCAGGTACATGGGGGCGTTGGCCTGGGTCTCCCAATGCGCCTCCATGGCCGCCAGCTTGGCGGGCTGGACCTTGGCCACTTCGTTGCCGTGGAAGTGGCCCTGTCCGGCCACGTTCAGGGAACAGATGAGCGCGGTCCAGACGCCGATGGCGAAGCTCTTCTTGAAGAAGTCCTCGTGGTTCTTGCGGATCAGGTGGATGGCCGAGACGCCGATGACGAAGAAGCCCGCCAGGGCCAGCGCGCCGGACACCGTGTGGATGAACTGCTGCCAGGCGAACATGTTGGTGACCACGGCCCCGAAGTCGTTCAGCACCAGCTTCTCGCCGCCGCCTTCCAGGGCCACCTTCTCGAAGCCCACGGGGTTCTGCATGAAGCCGTTGGCCAGGAGGATCCAGACGGCCGAGAGGTTGGAGGCGATGGCCACCAGCCAGGCCGCGATCATGTGCATCTTGGGCGACAGCTTCTTCCAGCCGAAGGCCCAGACGCCCACGAAGGTGGACTCCAGGAAAAAGGCCGCCGTGGCCTCGATGGCCAGGAGCGACCCGAAGATGTCGCCCACGTAGGCGGAGTACCGGGACCAGTTGGTTCCGAACTGGAACTCCAACGTGATTCCGGTGACCACGCCCAGGGCGAAGTTGATGAGAAAGATCTTGCCCCAGAATTTGGCCATCCTCTGATACACCTCATCGCCGGTGCGCACGAACTTGGTCTCCATGATGGCGATCAACACGGAGATGCCAAGCGTCAGCGGCACGAAGATGAAGTGGAACATGGTGGCCGCGGCGAATTGCAGCCTCGACAACAGCAGAGCGTCCATCTCCCCTCCTTGTGCTGTGGGTTGGGGTACGGGTTTGAAGGTCTTGCGTTGGTCAGACCATACCAGCCCTCGGGCAAAAATCAATAAGAATTACTATTCCTAACTCTTTTTCTCATCCGCAGCCCGCAGGGGCGGTTGCCCCGTGGTCTCCAGGACGTTACGCCAGTAGTTGGAGTGGGTGTT
>JBFWJM010000417.1:0-2525 GCA_050253205.1 Desulfovibrionaceae bacterium | reverse complement strand
CCGAGGAATCCACGAACCGGGTGCTGATGCCGAAGCGGGGCAGCGTGTGCTCGAAGAGGGTGCGCGTGCCGCCGTAGAGGCTTGAGCCGGAGACGATGTTCTGCCCGGCGGCTGCCAGGGAGGTCACCGCGCAGAAGATGGCGGCCATGCCCGAAGAGACGGCCAGCGCCCCTGCCCCGCCCATGTACGCGGCCAGACGGTCCTCCAGGACCTGCTGGCTGGGGTTCATGATCCGGGTGTAGATGAAGCCGGGTTTCTTCAGCGCGAAGAGGTCGGCCGCGTGGGCCGCGTCGTCGAAGACGAAGCTCGTGCTCATGTGCACGGGCACGGCGCGCGCGCCCTGGCCGTTTCTGGGGTCGTACCCCGCATGCAGGGCAAGGGTTTCCGGGTGCAGCTTCTTCTGGTCCATGGGGGTCCTCCGTGGCTCGTGTGGGGAGGGAGTAGACCGCGCTTTTGCGCGCGGGTCAAGAAAACCGGGGCAAGGGCGGGCCAGGGCGGGCCCGTTGACAGGCAAGAGGCCGGGCAAGAGGCCTCTACAGCGGCCAAGTCAGCGGACGTGCGGCCTCCAGAGCTTGTGGGCCAGGTCGGCCTCGTCCCGCGTGAGCTTGGGTTTGCCGTGCTCCTGGCGCAGCTTGGCGTTGGTGATCATCTCCACAGCCAGGCGCAGCAGGTCCAGCGCCTCCTTGAGCGGCGGCTTGAACTTGAGGCAGGCCTCCAAAAATTCCAGACCATGCGCCCAGTCGCCCCCTTCGTAGTACGCCCTGGCGAGGTTGTAGAAGAGGTGCTCGTCGTTCTCGGTAAGGTCCATGGCCCGGCGGTAGAAGGCCACGGCCTCGGCGAAGAGCTTGTTCTTGCGCAGCTGGATGGCCATTTCGTTGAACAGGTGCTTGTGCTCCGGCTCGAAGGCCGCCTCCAGGGCGATGAGGTCGCGGAAGGTGTGCTGGGCCTTGTCCACCTCGCCCCGGCCCAGGTGCGAAAGCCCCAGGCCGAACACGGCGCGCACGTTCTGCTCGTCGAAGGCGAGGGCTTTCTCGTACTCCACCTGCGCGCCCTCGTAGTCCGACCTGGAGCGCCTGTCGTCTCCCCGGTGCACGGCCCCGGTCATCTCGCGCACTCGCGGTGCCACGTATTCGTTGTAGTACTTGAGTTCGGGGTAGTAGTTGGCCAGGAGTTGGTCCTTGCTCACGGTCTTGCGCGCCCCGGTGGGCACGCCGTTGTCGTTGAGCATCCAGATGCCGAAGCTCTCCGGCCCGACCTGCTCCACGTACCAGTACACGTCCTGGGTGTGGCGCTGGGTGGTGGTTCCGGTGCCGATCTTGACGGTTCGCTTGTCGGAGAACACGCACTTGAGCCCGCCGGGCAGCGCGTCCGGCGCATGGCCCAGGTCGATGGTGTCGGTATCAAGCAGTTTCGGAGCCACGGGTCGTCCTCGTCAGGCGGGCCGTCAGGCGGCGGCGCGGCGCGCCCCGGCCAGCGCGGTCTCTATTTCCTCGTCCCCGGGGGAGAGCTCCAGGGCCCGCTCGAAGTGGGCCACGGCCTCCCGGGAGCGCCCGGCGGCCTGGTACACGCGGCCGATGTTCATGCTGATGTTTCTCGAATTGATCCCCAGGTTCGGGTCACGCTGGAGGGCGGCGTCCATCTGCGCCAGGGCGGCCCCCCTCTGGTTGCCCTCGAAGAGCGCCATGGCGATGTTGTAGTAGAGCCCCTCGTCGTCCGGGGAGATCTCCAGCGCCCGGCGGTAGCACTCCACCGCCTCGCTCCACTTGCCCTGGCGGCGCAGGTTGAGGCCCAGGCGGTTGAAGAGGACCATGTCGTCCAGGCCCAGGGCCCGGCCCTTGCTCTCGATGGTTTCGGAGAGCAGCTCCTGCCCCAGGGCCAGGGAGTCCTCGGGCAGCACCTCGGAGATGTCCACGGTGACCTGGTTGACGATGGCCGGGGACTCCTCCCTGGCCAGGGCCACGGCCTGGCGGAAATAGCGCGCGGCCGTGTCCGCATCGCCCAGCCGGGCGCTCACCCGGCCGAGGTCGAACTTGCGCCGCTGGTTGCGCGGGCTGATGGCGTCGAGCTTCTTCAGCCAGTGGCGGGCCCGGGCATCATCCCTGCCGAGGGTGGCGTGCACGAGCTTGAGCAGCGGGTCGAGATACATGGGCGAATTCTCGTGCGCCTTCACGAGGCACTCCAGCCCCTCTTCCCGGCGTCCCAGGCCCATGAGGCTCTCGCCCCGGATCATGAGCATGCCGGGGCTGCCCGGCTTGATGGTCATGACCTTGTCGCAGAGCTCGATGGCCTGCTCGAACTGCCCGGCGTTCATGCGCCGGCGCGCCTCGCCCAGGAGCCTGGCCAGTTCCTCCGGGGGCTTCACCAAAGAGGCGGTCTTTTCGATGATGTCGTTGGCCGAGGCGGGCTTGGTCAGGATGGAGTCGGCCCCGGCCTCGTGCATGAAGGCGGACATGGACTTGTCCGCCTCGTCGGTCAGGAGCATGATCTTGGCCGAGGGCGAGCTGCCCTTGGCCGCGATGAGGAAC
>JBFWJM010000416.1:0-2530 GCA_050253205.1 Desulfovibrionaceae bacterium | reverse complement strand
GCGATGGAGGAGAAGCGGCTCTTGAAGACCACCAGCAGGACGGGATTGCGGGCTGGGCCGTCGTCGCTCACGCCAGGCCCCGGGAAGCTTCGAGCATGCGCCGGGCCTCGGCGGGGGCGATGCCCCGTGCGCGGGCAACGGCGTCGAGGTTGTCCTCGGCGTCCGCCGCGCGGCCGTAGTCCGGCTCGATGGGCCCGGGGCCGTAGGCGGCCCGGGCGGCCTCGGCCAGGAGCACGCCGGGGGAGGGGTGGGCCCACTGCGGGCCGAGCAGCAGGTGCCCCTTGCGGGCCAGGGGCGCGAAGGCGTCGAAATCCTTGTGCAGCCCGGTGCCCACGAGCGCGTGGGCCTCGCTTGCGGGGAGTTCTTCAAGCAGGGCCACGGCCCCGGCCACGGGCAGGGCCAGGCGCTCGCAGAGCGGGCCGGGTGCGCCGAAGCGTTGCAGGTAGACCTGCCCGCGCCGGGCGTAGGTGAGCACGGCCACGGGCCACCTGCCCAGGGCCAGGGGCCCGGCGGCCACCAGGGCGAGGTGGTCGAGCCCGGCCAGCAGCGGCCGCTTGGCGGCCCCGGCGGCGAGGCCCTCGGCCGCGGCAATGGCCAGGCGCACCCCCGTGAAGCTCCCGGGCCCGCGCCCCACGGCCAGGTGGGTCAGCGCGGCGGGGGGGAGCTCCTGCTCGGCGAGCATCCCGGCCACGGCGGGCAGCAGGAACTCCACCGTGCGCCGGGGCACGGCCAGCTCCCGCGCGGCCAGCAGCTCGGGCACGCCGGGGCCGGCATCCCGCCCGAGCACGAGCTGGAGCCTGTCCTCGCAGTTGTTCATGGCGAGGAGGAGCCGGGGCGAGTGGGCCTCGTCAGGCCGCGAACCAGCGGGAGATGTCATTGTAGAACGCCAGGAGCATCAGGGCCAGCAGCAGGGACATGCCCGCGTACGTCGCCCAGCGGCGGAACTCCTCGTTCACGGGGCGCCGGGTGAGGGCCTCCCAGGTGAAGAAGAAGATGTGGCCGCCGTCGAGCACGGGGATGGGCAGCAGGTTCAGGATGCCGAGGTTGATGGAGATGAAGGCCGCCATGAGCAGCACGTCCACAAGGCCGCTCTTGGCCCGCGCGCCCACCTCCTGCACGATCATGATGGGGCCGCCCACGCCCTTGAGCGAGGCCTTGCCCTCCACGATGAGCAGGATGGACTTGGCGGTCTGGACGATGACGTCGCCGCACTTGTCGAGCCCGGCCAGGGCCCCGAGGGTCGGGCCCAGGGGCCGCTCCACGAGCACGGGGTTGTACGCCACGCCGATCTTGGGCCGGGGCAGGAGCTCGTCGTTCCGGTCCGCCTCGCTGAGGAAGGCCGGGGTGATCACCGTCTCGAAGCTGGAGTCCCCGCGCCGTACGGTGAGGGTCATGGGGTCCTGCTGGCTGAAGAGCACGCCGAGCAGCAGGGTGTCCGGCGTGTAGGAGATGTCGCCGTCCACCAGGGTGATGACGTCGCCGGGCAGGAGCCCGGCCTCCACGGCCGGGGAGCCGGGGATGATCTCCTGGATGTCGTATTCCACGATGGGCACGTGGCCCATGCCCACGAAGATGGCCCAGTAGAGCAGCCAGCCGAGCACGAAGTTGAACATCGGCCCGGCGAGCACCACGAGCAGGCGGTGCATGGGCGGGCGGTCCATGAAGCGCATCTCCCGGGGCCAGTCGTCGTCCTCGCCGTCGGGCGATTCCCCGGCGAGGCTCACGAACCCGCCCAGGGGGATGACCGAAAGCTTGTAGCGCGTGCGGCCCCGGGTGGTGCCCCAGATTTCGGGCCCGAACCCGAGGGAGAACGCCTTGACCCCGATGCCCTGGATGCGGGCCACGAGGAAGTGCCCGAGTTCGTGGAAAAAGATGAGTCCTCCCAGGACGAGGACGACGGCGATGGTGCTGATCATGGGTGGTGTTGTGCTGTTGGCTCTCTGCCCGCGTGCAGCGGGCGGTTTTCCGCTCGTGGCGGTGGGTTAGTTCCCCGCGCGGCCCCGGGCCCACTGCCGGGCCTTCTCGCGGCAGGCGCGGTCCAGTTCGAGGATGTCGTCCGGCGTCCGCACCGGCGCGGGTTCGTGCGTGTCCAGAGCATGGTCGATGAGCGCGGCAATGTCCAGGAAGCGGATGCGCTCCTCCAGGAACAGGGCCACGGCCACCTCGTTGGCGGCGTTCAGGGCGATGGGGTGGCTCGGCCCAGCGGCAAAGGCGCGCATGGCCAGCTCCAGGCAGGGGAACGCCTCGCGGTCCGGCTCCTCGAAGGTCAGGCTGCCCTTGCCCGCCAGGGAGAGCGGCGCAAGCCCCAGCTCCACGCGCTCGGGATAGCAAAGGCAGTGCGCGATGGGAATGCGCATGTCCGGCACGCCCAGGTGGGCGAGCTGGGAGCCGTCCACGTATTCCACCAGGGAGTGGACGATGGACTGCGGGTGGACCACCACCTCCACCTGGTCCACGGGCAGGCCGTAGAGGTGGCAGGCCTCGATGACCTCCAGGCCCTTGTTCATGAGCGTGGCGGAGTCGATGGAAA
>JBFWJM010000415.1:0-2550 GCA_050253205.1 Desulfovibrionaceae bacterium | reverse complement strand
TCGGCGGCATCTTCATCCCGCTGATGACCGGCGTGGCGTTCACTGTGGGCGCGCTCTCCAATGCCGTGTTCTACCACGACTTCGGGAAGATATCCGTGGCCATGGCCGAGGGAAACATCGACAAGATCATCCCCCTGTTCATCGAACGGATCATGCCCGACTGGTATGCCGGGCTCTTCCTGCTCGGCATGTTCGCGGCGGCCATGTCCACCCTGAGCTCCCAGTACCACACGGGGGGCACCTCGCTCGGGCGCGATGTGTACGAGGTCTCCCGCAAGAGGGGCGCGAGCTACAAGGCCACGGCCAAATACTCCCAGATCGGCGTGCTTGTGACCATCGCCGCCACCCTCGTCTGGGCCCTGGTGCTGCCCGGCTCGGTCATCGCCCGGGCCACGGCCTTCTTCATGGGGCTCTGCGCGGCCACCTTCCTGCCCATGTACATGCTCGGCCTCTACTGGCGCGGCATGACCCGCGCCGGGGCGCTCACGTCCATGCTCGGCGGGTTCGGCGTGTCCATGTTCTGGCTGCTGTTCGTGCACGTGAAGGAATCCGAGGCGCTCGGCCTGTGCAACCTGCTCACGGGCAAGGCCTCCATCTTCGCGGACTTCACCCCCATGAGCTGGGCCTGGCTGATGCAGTATCTGGACCCCAACGTGGTGGCCCTGCCGGTGAGCTTCGTTCTGGCCGTGGCGGCCTCGCTGCTCACCCGGCCCATGGACGAGGGGCACGTCAAGCGCTGCTGGGCGAACTTCTGAGCATGTGCGCCCCGGGCTGGGGCATCGGGGCATGAATGGCCGGGGCCTTGCGCGTCCATCCCGCGCTGGCCCTGGCCTTTTTCGGTCAGCGCAGGGCCAGCTCCCAGCGCTCCTCCATCACCCGGCGGCCGCCCATGACCACGGGGTTGCCGTCCACCCGGATGAACCCGAAGGAGGCGTAGAGCTTGCGGGCGGCCTCCAGGTGGCTCAGCGTCAGGAGGAAGATGCGGGAGTAGCCGTTGAGGCGGCTGAAGGCTACGGCGCGCTCCACCAGGGCGCGGCCCGCGCCTGTGCCGCGCGCCTCGGGCAGCACCAGGAGCCAGCGCAGCATGGCCAGCTCAGGCTCGGCCTCGTGGATGCCCACGCACCCGGTTCGGCGCAGGTCGTTCTCGGCCAGGAACAGCGCGCTGCGGGGGCGCGATTCCTCACGGAGAAAGGCCGCCAGGCCGAGCACGATGTGCCGCTCGAAGTCAGCGTTGAAGCCGTGCTCCTCGGCGTAGACGGCGGCGTGTTTTTCCACCACCCAGGCCAGGTCGCCGAGGCGCGCGGGGCGGATGACGGTTTCGCCCTCGGGGGTCCGGGTCTTCCCGAGCAGGTTCTGGACCTCGGTCAGGGCCGTGTCCAGACGGGTGCGCTCGCGTTCGTTGAGGGGGCTGAGCAGTTTTTCGGCCTGGCGGTCGGCCGAGTCGTCAATGGCGCGCAGCAGGGCGTTGCCCGTGGCCGTGGGGCGCAGGGGCACGGGCCTGCGGCCGGAGGGGCGACCCTCGCGGACGATGAGCCCGGCCTTGTGCAGGCGGCCCAGGATGCGGCTGAGTTGCCCGCGGTCCATGCCCAGCAGTTCGGAGAGCTCCACGGCGCTGGTGCCCGGGGCGGCGCGGATCTCGAACAGGGTCCGCGCTTCGGCCAGGCCCAGGGGGCTGTCGAGCAGCCTGCGCCGCAGCAATCCGAGCAGGTTGGTATGGAAGCGGTTGAATTTTCGGAATTGTTCAACGAGCGTGTCCATGGCTCCTCCCTGGTCTCCGGGAATGCTGCCACAATTAAGTTGATATTGTCAACTCAAAGTCTGGCTGTGGTGCGTCCACGGGTTCCAGTTCGGCGATGCCCCCCGCCTCCTCAAGGAGCTCGTCCCAGTCCTTGCAGGCGAGCAGCCGCTGCCGCAGGGTCCGGATGTCGCGCAGGCCCTTGGCATAGCGCGGGATGAGGCTTCGGATGTGCCGGAAGGAGCGGGGGTCGCCCATGAGCTCCCTGGTCAGCCGGATGTGCTCCCGGACAGTGGCGGCCAGTTCCCCGCCCGTGCGTTCCGCGAGCGGCTCGCCGCGCATCAGGGCGGCGTGCCGGGCGAAGATGGCCGGGTCGTAGAGCGCGCCGCGCGCATACATCACGCCGTCCACGCCGCTTGCAGCGATGCAGGCCACCCCGTCCTGCGCGGTGAAGAGGTCGCCGGAGGCGATGACCGGGAGAGAGACCGCCGCCTTGAGTTCGGCCAGGCGGGTCCAGTCCGCCTTTCCGGCGAACATCTGCCTGCCGTAGCGCGGGTGCAGGGTCAGCCATGCCACGCCCTCGCCCTCCAGGCGGCGGGCCACGTCGAGAAACACGTCCTCGCCCATGTTCCAGCCCAGGCGGGTCTTCACGCCCACGTTGCCCGGCCCGGCCCGGCGGACCATCTCCCGGGCGATGGCCACGAGGCGGTCCGGCGCTTCCAGCAGCCTTGCGCCCGCGCCGGTCTTGGTCACCTTGCGCACCGGGCAGCCCGCGTTGAGGTCGAACCGGGTGAAGCCGAGCTCCATGGCCCGGT
>JBFWJM010000414.1:0-2562 GCA_050253205.1 Desulfovibrionaceae bacterium | reverse complement strand
GCCGCTGTGGGGCATGCCCATCACCCTGCCCGGGGGCTTGCGGCCAACGGGTCCGGCGGTCGGGGGGGCGCGCCCGGCGCGCCCCGCCGACCCCCAGACGAACGCCCGGCCCGGCCCGGGATGCGACATCGGAGGATGACGGCATGGACAAGAAATTCAACCGGCTGGTGGAAGCCATCGTCAGCCGGGTCAAGGTCAACCTGGCCGAACGCAACCTGGACGCCGGACGCTACGTGAACCACCTCATCCCCGAGGAGAGCTTCACGGTCTACTACGCCCTCTACGCCGTGACCCCGGAGCATCCCCCCCGGCTGAACATCCGCGAGGCCGCCCTGGCCGGGACCTATTTCCTGGGCCGCTGCGAGGTGGCCCGCAGCATCCTGTACAAGTGCGACGTGCGCGGCGACGAGCTCAAGCGCAAGGGCCAGGTGGTGCCCGTGGCCGGGGAGCAGATCCGCCTGTTCGACGACGAGAAGATCGACATCCGCTACAGCTTCCTGGTCAAGACGCTCATCCACAACAACTCCCACGACCTCAACGCCCTGGACTGCTTCCGCATCCACAACACCGTGGCCCTGCACTTCGCCAACATCCACGGCGCACCCGTGGAGGGCTGCTTCCTGGAGCCCTTCTCCACGGTGGACCTGTGCAACGCCCGCAACAGCTATTTCGGCTGCTACGCCTACGTCCAGGCCGGGGACATCGCCCACGAGCGCATCGAGGCGGGCCGGGTCTGGATCCGCTCCACCGGGCTGTTCGAGTTCGACTACACCCACCCGGCCGGGGCCCTGAAGCGCTACATCTCCCTGGACGACCAGGGCCGGCCCCAGGGCCTGTTCCTGGACTTCCACCTCTCCCACAAGGAGGCCTTCGACCCCATCTACAACCAGGCCTGCCCCCAGCCCGAGGTGGAGGGCGACGAACGGGCCTTCGTCAGCCCCTACGCCGTGGTCAAGGGCAGCCGGGTGGAGGCCAACGTGCTCATCGCCCAGGGGGCCTATGTGGAGAATTCCATCCTGGGCCACGGGTCCAACGCCCAGGAGAACTGCGCCATCATCGACTCCACCTACGCGGGCGAGTGCGTCACGGCCCACGGCGGCAAGGTCATCTGCACGGACCTCGGCCGCCACGTCTTCGTGGGGTTCAACGCCTACGTGGCGGGCCGCCCGGAGGCGCGCGTGCACATCGGCTGCGGCTGCATCGTCATGCCCCACACCATCCTGGACGCCGAGGAGCCCCTTGAGATCCCCGAGGGGCATCTGGTCTGGGGCTACATCCGCAAGAAGCGGGACCTGGAGACCAACACCATGCCCCTGGACGAGCTGACCCAGTTCTCCGGCACCATGACCCGGGGCAGCATGTACTTCATCGGCGAGGGCGAGGCCTTCGTGAACACCTTCCGCCACCGCATCGACCACATCCTGGAGGAGAACGGGGCCATGTTCGACGGCTCCGTGGCCACGCGCGGCCACGCCCAGCGCACCCAGAACGTGAGCTTCAACATCATCCAGCCCTATCGGGAGGGCGAGTTCAAGGGCATCTGCCCGCGGCTCATCGTGGAGCCGCCCATCCCGACCTAGGTCGGAGTAAGGGGCGGAGTCGGGGCGGCTTGCCAGAGCGGAACAAAAGGGCCAATAATCGGAAGAGGCATGGACCCGGGACGGGCTCCCGGTCCCCCTGGGCGAACCCGGAGCGCTGCAAGGAGCGATGATGAAGAAGGAAGCCACGAGCATCCGCCTGGGCCGCCAGATGATGGTCAGCTCCATCCTCATGGCGCTCACCCCGTTGCTCATTTTCGCCTTCGTGCTCTTCTACTTCTACAACTTCGCCTACACCGAGAAGGTGGTGGCCCATCTTGAGGCCCTGGTGGAGCGCCACGCCCAGGACATCGACACCTACCTGCACGAAAAGCTGGCCAACATCCGCATGCAGGCCACCAGTTACCCCCTGGAGCGGCTCAAGGACGCCGATTTCCTGCGCCAGCGCCTGGAGGCCCTGCAGGTCATCTACCCCGGGGCCTATTCCGACCTCGGCCTGGTGGACGAGCAGGGCCGTCAGGTGGCCTACGCCGGGCCCTTCCAGCTGGTGCGCGCCGACTACTCCCACGCCGAGTGGTTCCACCAGGCCATCGGCCGCAACGAGTTCATCTCCGACGTGTTCCTGGGCATCCGCGGCATCCCGCACTTCATCGTCACCTGCCGCATGGTGCGCGACGGCCACCCCTGGCTGCTGCGCGCCACCATCGACTTCGCGGTGTTCAACTCCCTGGTGAAGGACATCCAGATCGGCAAGACCGGCGCGGCCTTCATCATCAACCGCGAGGGCGAGTTCCAGACCGAGCGCCGGGCCGAGACGAGCATCGACCCCGGGCTGCTCGACTCCATCGCCAAGCAGCATTTCCTCAACGACACCTCGCAGTTCCGTGAGTACCAGGGCGAGATGGGCAAGGAGTACTTCCTGGTCTCCGTGCCGCTCAAGAGCGGGGAGTGGGTGCTGGTGCTCCAGCAGGAGCGCGAGGACGCCCTGGTGGAGCTCTACCGGGCCCGCTGGGTGGCCATGGTG
>JBFWJM010000413.1:0-2579 GCA_050253205.1 Desulfovibrionaceae bacterium | reverse complement strand
AGCGTATCGAAACATACGTGAGGAAGCGCGGCGAGCGAAGCAACAAAGCGAACGCGCCCCTGGTCCGGCTGGGCGAAAGGGTGCGGGCGCGCGGCGCGAGCGAGCCGGGCGACGAAGCGTATCGAAACATACGTGAGGAAGCGCGGCGAGCGAAGCAACAAAGCGAACGCGCCCTTTCGCACAGCCGGAAAAGTCCCAGTAGCTCAGTTGGATAGAGCATCGGCCTTCTAAGCCGACGGTCGGGGGTTCGAATCCTCCCTGGGACGCCAGCCTTTTCAGCCACCTCTTTTGGGGTGGCTTTTTTTGGGTCCGTCTCCCCACTCATCCCATGTCCGCCCCATGCCCACCTCCGATCGCCCAGGGCCGCAGCTACACCCGGAATACCAACATCGGAACGAAGCTTGCATGAGCCGAGAGCAGCAACGCTTGCCATCGCAAAACCCAAGGAGCGGGTCATGCACGACAGCTTATCGACGCCTACGCACGGATGCGGGCAGCCTCCCCTGCCCAGCGTGCCCTGCAAGGTCTGCGGGGCGCCGGCCCCGGTCGCCTTCCACCGGACCCAGGACGACGGCCTCCTGCTCGAAGCCAGGGTCATGCGCCCCGGGTACGAGCGCCGCTACTACCAGTGCCCGGAGTGCGGCCTGCTGTTCCACAAGGGCTTCGACAAGATCGAATACGACCAGCTGAGCAACAGCAAGGTGCCGGGAGCGGGCGGCCCGGTGGTGGCCCAGGTGAACAGGGCCCTGCGGGAGTGCCACATGCTCTACACGCTCATGGGCATGCACAACCTGCCCATGGACTCCAGAATCCTCGTCTTCGGCTGCGGCACGGGCCTGAGCTTCAACATGCTCCTCCAGCATGGGCGCAACGCCTGGGCCACGGATCTGAACATGCGCTTTGATCTGGGTGCCGAGACCCTGCCGAAGCTGCTCTTCAAGACGGAGCTGCTGCCGCGCATGGAGTCGCGGTTCCTCCCTCCGGGGCAGGACGGGAAGGAATGCTTCGACGTCATCACCCTCACGGAGGTCTTCGAGCACTTCCTCGACCCCGTGGAGGAGATGCGCAGGCTGGCGGGGATGGTCCGTCCCGGCGGGCTCATCATCGGCACCACGGGCTGGCTGGACCAGGTGGAGGAATCGCTGCGCGACTGGTGGTACGTGCAGTGCCTGACGCACGCCACGTTCCTCAGCTCGCAGGCCTTCGGGCGTATCTGCGCGGAGATAGGCTGCCTGGGCACGTTGCTGCCGGGAAGCCCCGGGCTCA
Source organism: Desulfovibrionaceae bacterium (assembly GCA_050253205.1). Lineage (GTDB taxonomy): Bacteria > Desulfobacterota > Desulfovibrionia > Desulfovibrionales > Desulfovibrionaceae > JAHJKV01. The sequence goes on along the minus strand of JBFWJM010000413.1, from coordinate 1,313 downwards.
TCGGCAAATCGACCATGTCCGACACGCAGACCGTCTTCCTCCTCCAGAGGCTCTGATCCGGCGACGGTTCGAGATGCCGACGTCAGCCGATGGTTCGAGGGGTTCGGCGTCAGCGGGGGAAGTTGTCGGTGTAGGCCACGCTCTGGTCGGGCAAAAACCAGACGCACGCCGAGGACGGGGAATACCGCTTCAGGAACTCGCCGCCCCTGGAAGGGCCCATGATGAACAGGGTGGTGGCCAGGGCGTCGGCCTCCTCGGCCGTGTCCGCCACCACGCTCACGCCGATGGATTCGTGGGCCGAGCCCATGGTCCTCGGGTCGATGATGTGGTGGCGCTCCATGGAGCCGTCCGCCCGCTCCCGGCCGACGAACTGCTGATAATCTCCCGAACCGCAGACGCTCTTCTCCCTGATGGAAAGGGTCCGGAACACACCGCCGCTCCTGGGGTGGCGGATGCCCACGTTCCACTCCCTCTGCCCGAAGCAGCGGAAGTCGCCCCCTGCCTCCACGATGCCCGCCGCCACGCCCTGCTCCAGCAGCACGGCCACGGCGGCGTCCACAATGGCCCCTTTGGCGATGCCGCCGAGGTCCAGGGCCATGCCCTCGCGCTCCAGCCGGGCCCGCCCGCCCTCGCGGTCGAGGAGCACCCGGCGGTAGTCCACCAGCCCGGATTTCTCCCGTGCGATGGATTCGTCCACGGCGAAGTAGAACGGCGAGGTGGTCAGCGCGCCGATGCTCGGGTCGAAGACACCGTCGCTGGCTTCGCTGAGCCGGAGCGCCCTTTCGAGCAGGCCGAAGGCTCCGGGGGTGATCCTGACCCAGAACCTCCCGGCGGCGCGGTTGATCCGGCCGATGGAGCCGCGCGGGTTGCGGTGGTCGTAGTCCCCTTGCAGGTCGCGCATGGCGGCCATGGCCCGCTCGGCGGCCAGGGAGGCGGATTCGCGCCCCTGCGCCTCGATGGTCAGGTGCACCACCGTGCCCATGGCGATGTCCGTGAAGCGGTAGAGGTGGTCGTCCTCCTGGTCCGTGCCTTCGCCGAAGGGTAGCGCCAGCAAGCCCGCCCCGAGCAGCAAGGCGGCAAACAACCCCAGAGCCGCCGCGCGCGGGCCCGCCCCCCAGCCGAGCCGCTCCCGCAGGGCCAGCCCGGCCAGAGGCACGCAGGCCAGCGCCCCCAGCAGAGCCGCCGCCCGCAGCCCGGCAGCGGGAGCGTGGAGATGCTGCACGGCGAGCCCTCCCAGGAGCGGCCCCGCCAGAAACCCCAACCCCGACGCAAGATTGGCCGCGCCGAACACGGCCCCCTGCCGAACGGCCAGG
>JBFWJM010000412.1:0-2586 GCA_050253205.1 Desulfovibrionaceae bacterium | reverse complement strand
TATGGTTTTGTTCTCCTTGAGGTGTTCTTCTAATTTTTCCCTGGCGCTGGAAGATTCCCCACACTGAATACCGATACATCCCATTGTACCCTTTTTCTTTCCTCCATCCGGATGAATTCGCAATTCTGTTCGCCCGTTTTCTTCTTCTGGCTCTATGTCAACACTCCAGCCATCACCGTCTGGACAGACCATGCCATTCTTGGTTCGCGTCCTAAAATTCCAGCCGGTATAATTCCCGTCAGGTAATGCACCGTTGCCAAATGGTCCAGACGTGGCATTCCACGCGTCTGTTTCCTTTCCTTCTGCATCGTACCATTTGAGATAATTTCCATCGTATTCCAAACTTTGCATACCCGTCGGGTCCACCGCATTCACCGGGTCGTCGAGGCAATACCCGTAGAGGTCGTCATCGCCTGCCGCATAGCCGAGCGGGTCCTTGGCGGTGAAGCGGCCCGTAAAGGGGTCGTAGTCCCTGAGGCCGAAGCGGACGTACCCGCACTGGCCCAGGTCTGGGTCATAGAGCCCGCCCGCAAAGCCGATGGGCAGGGTGATGCCCGCATCCGTCAACGCGCCGGAGGATTCCACGACACGGCCGAAGCTGTCGTACCGGGTTTCCTGTACAACGTTTCCCCGCTCGTCGGCAACCACGCGCGGGCTGCCCACCTGGTCGTAAAACAGATACAACGTCCGGCCGTTCAGGCTCATGGCAAAGGGGATGCGCGCATTTTCCCGATACCCGAACTCCATGTCCGCACGGCCTGTGCGGACCCGCGCCAAGCGCAAGGCGTCCGCCCACTCATACATCTCCGCGAGCTGGCCGTTCACGTATTTGGCCGCCCGGCCGCCCTGGCCGTCATGGGCGTATTCAACCACCAGGGGCGGCTCGCCACGTACCTCCCGGCGCATGGCCAGCAGCCTGCCGTCCGCGTAGCGGTAGTGTTCGCTTGCGGCCCTGCGCTCCACGAGGATGCGGTGGCCCGCGTCGTCGTGCTCGACCATCGCTCTCCCTTTCGACCCGCCGAGGTTCGCCAGCCGCACGTCGCCCTTGTCATCCGTGGTGTACGCGAAGCGCACGTAGGCGAACTGCGGCTCCACGGACTGCGCTTCCACCCGCAGGCCGTTTTCGTAGAGGTAGGTTTCGATCTGGCCCAGGGCCGTGTCCACCCCCGTGAGCCTGCCGCCTTCGTCGTAGGTGTAGGCGAGGGGGCGCGGTTCGCGCCCGCGCACCCGCTCGATCTTGCGGATGATCTTGCCCTTGCTGTCTCGTTCAATTTGCATGGAGAACGGCAATTCCTGTTGTCCGTAATTCATGATTTCCTTCCTTCGGCTTGCGCGACGCAAGGACGATCCCCCGCTCTGCCGCGATTATCGTGAATGCGGCGAGCCTAACCCGGGTTTTTGGGGTCGGACGAGAATGGAAGGCGAATGGAAAGCAAAAGGACGGAATTACCCCATTGACAGGGGTGCGATAACGGCATCGGGGACGGCTTCGGGAACGGTCTCGGAAAAGGGCCGGGGCCCTGGCGGGAGACGAGAGGCTAGGAGCGGCCGGGGCGGTCCGTGTCGTCCGATTTGGTGTCGGCGGACTTGGTGTCGGCGGTTTCGGCGTTGCCGGGCTGGCCGTCCCGGGAGGGATCGTCCGAGGGTGCGGTGCCCGAGTCGCCCTCTGGCCCGCCCTCTGATGCGCCCGCCGATCTGCCTGATGATTCGCCTTCTGACCCGCCCGATGATGCATCCGAAGATGCATCCGATGCTCCGGCCGCCGTTTCCGCAGGCGGCTTCATGGGCGTGAGCAACAGCTTGAGCCCCCCGGCGGCGAAGAAGGCGGCCAGCGGCGCGTGGTAGGCAAAGGAGAAGGTCTCCGTGCCCTGCTCCAGCAGCAGCCAGAACGTGGCCAGGCCATAATAGATGAGATACCCGCCCATGAGCCAGCGGCCAAATGTACGCCCGGAGAACACCGGCCAGGAGAGCGCCAGGCCGATGGCCAGCTCCGCCAGGGCCAGGCCGAGCTGCGCGCCCTCGCCCCGCAGGGCCCCCACCAGCTCGCCGATGAACGAGGCCGCCAGGAACAGGACGAACAGCTCCACCACGTTCCAGGGGCTGCGGAGCATGGGCGGACGCTTTTGCTTGGGCGTGCGTTCGGGCATGCGGGATGGGTAGCGCGATGCGGACGAAAGCGCAAGGATTATGCCTCGCTGTGGTTCACCGCACTTGCATCCCTGAGGGCCGGGCGGCCCAGGCCTGCCGCGATTTACAAACCCCGGCCGCGCGGGTACAAGCGGGCATGGTCGAATTCAAGGGCGTGGCCCACCGCTTCGGCCCCCAGTGGGCCCTCAAGGACGTCTCCTTCTCGCTGCACAAGGGGGAGTTCCTCTTCCTCACCGGGCACTCCGGCGCGGGCAAGACCACGCTCCTGCGCCTGCTCTACGGGGCGCTGCGCCTGCGCTACGGCCGGGCCAGCGTGGCCGGGTTCGACCTCAAGAAGCTCCGCCGCTCGCAGATTCCCGAGCTGCGCCGCCGCGTTTCCGTGGTGTTTCAGGATTTCAAGATCCTCCCGAACCTCACGGCCTACGACAACGTGGCCCT
>JBFWJM010000411.1:0-2589 GCA_050253205.1 Desulfovibrionaceae bacterium | reverse complement strand
TTCCATGGTTGTTGAGGTGTTATGTTTTGTGCCGTGTGAAAAGAGGAGGCGGACGGAGTGGTGCTGCTCCGTCCGCCTCCAGGCGCGGGATGGCGGACCGATGTGGTTGGGGGCGGTCCGCCGTTGTGGGGTGCTTCGTGTGTTGGCCCTGTGCTGCGTGTATTGCTGCGCTTAAAGCCGGGACGCGTGCTCTGCCGTGCGGGGTGCTGCGGCTTCGAGGATTATGCGCTCAAGGGGTCATGTCCCGTGGAGCCGCATCCCGGGCATGCGGCGGGGGGGCTTCGCCCCGGACGGCGTCGCCGAAAATCTGCCAGGTGCGCAGGAAGGTGGCGTCGAAGGTGCGCCCCTCCATGCTCTGCCGGGCCAGGCGGCCCATGGCCGTGCGCCGCTCGGGCGAATCCACCAGGTGCAGCACGCAGCGCACGAAGGCGTCGGCATTGCCCGCTTCGGCGACGAGCCCGGTCTTGTCGGGCAGCACGTTCTCCTGGGGGCCGCCCCTGTCCGAGACCACGGCCGGGAGCCCGGAGGCCTGGGCCTCCAGCACCACGTTGCCGAAGGTGTCCGTGCTGGAGGGGAAGACGAAGATGTCCGCCGAGGCGTAGGCCTGGGCCAGGTCGTCGCCGTCGAGCACCCCGGTGAAGGTGGCGGGCAGGCCGCGCAGGGTGCGCTTCATCTCCGCCAGGTAGGGCCCGTCGCCCACCACCACCAGGTGCAGCCCCTTGCGCAGGGTTGCCAGCTTGCGGAACGCCTCCGTGAGCACGTCGAGGTCCTTTTCCTTGGAGACGCGCCCCACGTAGAGCAGCTTGGTGGCCGCGCCGAGGTTGTGGCGCTTGAAGAAACCGTTGCGCTTGGCGGGGTGGAAGCGGTCCGTGTCCACCCCCCGGGGGTAGACGATGATCTTCTCGCCCAGAATGCCGCGCGAGGCGAGCTCGTCCCTCGTTGCGCGCGAGGGCGCGTAGACCCTCTCCGCCTGGTTGTAGAACCAGGCCATGTACCTCCAGGCCGTGTCCTCCAGTACTTGGTCGTCCGTGAGCATGCCCACGTACTGCGGAAACGCCGTGTGGTAGGTGGAGTGCAGGGGTATCTTGAGGATGCGCGAGATGGCCAGGGCCGCCAGGCCCACGGGCCCGGGCGTGGCCGCCAGGAGGAAGTCGAAATCCTGCTCGAAGCAGTAGGTCAGCATGTCGAGAAACGGCGGGTAGTGGAGCTTGAGGTCCGGGTATTCCGGCATCTGCCAGGAGCCCACGGGCCGGAAGTTGGCCACGCCGGGTTCGATGTCCGTTGCCCCGCAGGTGACCACGCTCATGTGCTTGTTGTGCCGCCCGGTGAGGCGCACCTGCTGCTTGATGGTCCGGGCCACGCCGTTCACGTCGTCGAAGGTGTCGGTGAAGTGGGCGATGCGCAGGCCCGAGGGGCGGGGCCTTTTGCGTGGTTTGCCGAAGGCGGCGAGGACCTTGTCGCAAAAGGCGCGCTCGCTGCTGAAGAGATCGTAGCCCACGAAGTATGGCGCGAGCAGCGCGTAGAACGAACCCGCCGAGCCCAGGGTGTGGAAGATGTCAAAAAACCGCCCTTCGGTGACGTCCTTCATGGTCCTGTCGGCGTATTGCTGGAGGATGCGGTCCGTGGCCTGGCTCACGAAGCGCGACCACTGCTTCTCCACCTCCTGCACGCTGCGCACGCGGCCGTCCGCCAGCTTGCGGAATTCCTCGTCGCGCTGGATGAGCCGGGTGGCCTCGGTGAGCATCATGTCCTGGGCCGAGCCCGAGCGAGAGAAGAGCGACTTGTACGCGGTCTTGGAATTGCCCAGCAGCCGCTTGAGCCCCAGGAGCATACCTGTCTCGGCGGGTTTGGTGAAATCGAGGGCATGGTCCGCGAAGCGGAAGCAGAGGTGCTTGGCCGCCGTGGTGCCGGAGCCGAGGCGGCTTTTGTAGAACTGGTAGGCGATGCCGTAGAGGTTGTGGGCCATGGTGGCCGGGGTGGCGGGCACGCCCGCCGGGGTGGTGGTTCGCCCGGCCAGGGCCGCGAGCAGGGCCGGGACCCCGGGCTGCCCGGGGATCACCGTGTACATGCGCGCGATGTTCAGGGAGGAGTGGTCGTCGGACCCTCCGGTGAAGCCCTTTTCCCAGGGTTTTTCCCCGTGGGGGGTGAGGTCGTATTTGTCCGCAAGGCGTTCCACATCGTAGCGGGAGAGGGAGCCGATGATCTCTTTCAGCACCTCGTTTTGCATGGCGTCGCGGGTGCCGTTGAGCTCGAAGGTGTTGAAGAGCACCAGGCTCCGCTCGAAGTGCTCGGGCTTGAGCCGGTCGTTCACGGCGAAGAGCGGGTGCGCCAGCACGTGGGCGATGCCCTGCTCGCGCAGGTAGTCCACCAGTTCGTAGACGTTGTCGCGCAGGCGCTGGAAGTCCGCGTGGTGGGCCTCGGTGATGTTGTAGGCCAGGACGTGCAGCTTGCAGCGGTCCTCGGGGAAGTAGGTGGTGATCTCCTCGGAGACGAAGGTGCCCGGCAGGTGGGCGATTTCCAGGCTCCCGGCCAGGGTGTTGTGGTCGGTGATGGTCACCAGGTCCATGCCGCGAGCCCGGGCGGTGGCGT
>JBFWJM010000410.1:0-2616 GCA_050253205.1 Desulfovibrionaceae bacterium | reverse complement strand
CGCGAGAGTATCTCGCCGTCCTCGGCGATGCGGATCTCGGTCTCGGGGATGGGCTCGCCCACGGAGGTGAAGTCCACCCCGCCCTCCCTGTGGATGCAGGAGATGCCCGCGATCTCGGTCTGGCCGTAAATCTGCTTCAGTCGCACGCCCATGGCGTGGAAGAACTTGAAGGTGTCCGGCCCGAGGGCCGCGCCGCCAGTGGTGGCGCTGCGCAGGCGGGAGAAGCCGAGCCTGTCTCGCAGGGCGCGGAAGAGGAGCGCATCCGCCAGCCAGCGCCCCAGGGTCAGCAGCGCGCCCGGGCGCTCCCCGGCGAAGACCCGGTCCATGTGCCGGATGCCCAGCGGCAGCAGGCGGTTGTAGAGCCAGCGCTTGAGCGCCGTGGTCTCCATGATCTTGACCTGCACGGTGGCGGCCATGTTTTCCCAGACGCGCGGCGGGGAGAACACGAGGTTCGGGCCGATCTCGCGCATGTCCTGGCGCACGGTGTCCGGCTCCTCGGGAAAGTTGACGCAGAAGCCGAAGAGCAGGGCGCTGGCCACGGCCATCATCTGCTCGCCCATCCAGGCCAGCGGCAGGAAGGAGACGAACTCGTCCGAGGCGTGCTTGGGGTCCACGAGGCCGAGGTTCCCGGCCATGGCCAGGAGGTTGCGGTGGCTCAGCATGGCGAGCTTGGGCCGCCCGGTGGTGCCGGAGGTGGTGGCGATGAGGCAGGGGTCGTCCGGCGAGAGGGCGGCCACCCATTCGGGCAGCAGCCCGGCCTCGGCCCGGCCCGCCTCGCGCACGGCCTCGAAGGCCAGGAGCCCGGGGATGGCCTCCTCCAGCCCGGCGAGGCCCTTGGGGTCGTGGTAGACGATATGCGCGAGCCCGGGCAGGCGGGGCCGGAGCTCCAGCACCTTGTCCACCTGCTCCTGGTCTTCGGCCACCACGAGCCGGGCCTGTGTGAGCCGGAACACGTACTCCACCTCCTCGGCGGTGGAGTCCTGGTAGAGGCCGAGGGCCATGCCGCCCAGGGCCTGGATGGCCAGCTCGGCCCAGAGCCACTCGGGCCGATTGTCGCCGATGAGGATGACGATGTCGCCCCTGCCCAGGCCCAGGGCCCGGAGCCCGCCCGCGAACTCGGCCACGGCCTCGCGGTATTCGCTCCAGGTGGCGGGCTGCCAGATGCCCCACTGCTTCTCGCGCATGGCCGTGGCGCGGGGGCGCTCCTCGGCCTGTTTGAGCAGCAGGGCGGGCAGGGTGGTGTTGTGCTGCGCGCGCATGGCTACCTCCCCGCGAAGGTGGCGTCCTCGGTGCCGAGGTAGGCGGCCACCACGCCCTCGTCGGTCTGCACCTGTTCGGGCGTGCCCGTGGCGAGCACGGAGCCGAAGTCGAGCACCACCACCTGGTCCGAGATGTCCATGACCACGCCCATGTCGTGCTCCACCAGCAGCACCGTGACGCCCCATTCGTCGCGGATGTCGAGGATGTATCGGGCCATGTCCTCGGTCTCCTCCAGGTTCATGCCGGCCATGGGTTCGTCGAGCAGCACGAGGCGCGGCTCGGAGGTGAGCGCCCGCCCCAGTTCCACGCGCTTCTGCACGCCGTAGGGCAGTCGGCCCGCCACGGCGTGGCGGTAGGGCGAGAGGCCGAGGAAGTCGATGACCTCCTCCGCGCGGCGGCGGTGGGCGTCTTCGGCCCTGGCGCAGGGGCCCAGGTGGAGAACGGCGGCGAGGAGCCCGTAGCCCATGCGCGAATGGCGGCCGACCATGAGGTTGTCGAGCACGGAGAGGCCCTTGAAGAGCGCGATGTTCTGAAAGGTGCGTGAGAGGCCCAGCGCGGAACGCGCGTGGGCCCTCACTCCGAGCAGCTCGCGGCCGTCGAGGCGGATGGAGCCCCGGTCCGGGACGTAGCGCCCGGAGATGCAGTTGAGCATGCTCGTCTTGCCCGCGCCGTTGGGGCCTATGAGCGAAACGATGGCGCCCTCGCCGACGTCAAAGCAGACGTCAACGAGGGCGGCGATTCCACGGAAGGTCAGGGTGATGTCTTCGACTTCCAGCAGGGGCATTTATTTTTTCCAGTCTTGTTCGAAATCTTTCGGCCCCACCACGCGGTAGCCCGCATCGGTGATGACCTTCTCCACGGGGGAGGGATCGTCCGTGGCCACGCGGATCACGACCATGCGCTCGCCGTTGTGGAAGAAGGTGCCCGTGGAGATGATGCCGATCTCCAGGTCGGCGATCATGCCGGAGACGTCTGCCAGGATGCCGGGCTTGTCCACCACGGAGAAGACGATGCGCGAGCCGCCCTCCAGCATGCCCATCTCCTCCACGAACAGGGAGAGCATGACGCTGCGGTTGATGTAGCCGATGAGGTCCCCTGCGGCGTCCACCACGGCGAGCCCGGCCAGGTCTTCGTCGTACATCTTCTGGGCGGCCTCCTCGATGGTGGCCTCGGGGGCGATGACCTCCATGTTCGTGCGCATGATCTTGTCGATGGTCAGCTTGGAGAGCAGGTAGTTGATCTCGTGGCGGTCCAGGGACGTGACCAGGGAGGGCAGGGCCCGGGCGATGTCGTTCTTGCGCACGTAGCCCAGGAGCCTGCCGGAGTCGTCGAGCACGAGGAGCTTCCATAGCTTGC
>JBFWJM010000409.1:0-2618 GCA_050253205.1 Desulfovibrionaceae bacterium | reverse complement strand
GCGGGAAGTCGCGGCGCTCCAGACTCTCGTAGAGGTCTCGCTGGTGGCTCTCGCGGCACTTGCCGTTGACGGCCTCGGCCTCGGCGTCGGTGAGGTTCTTGATGCCCTGCTGGGTTCTGAAGTGGAACTTGACCCAGAAGCGCTGGTTCTTGGCGTTGATCAGGCTGAAGGTGTGGCTGCCGAAGCCGTGCATGTGGCGGTAGGTGGCCGGGATGCCCCGGTCGCTCATGACCACCGTGACCTGGTGCAGGGCCTCGGGCAGGCTGGTCCAGAAGTCCCAGTTGTTCTTGGCGCTGCGCAGGTTCGTGCGCGGGTCGCGCTTGACCACGTGGTTCAGGTCCGGGAACTTCAGCGGGTCGCGCAGGAAGAACACCGGGGTGTTGTTGCCCACCAGATCCCAGTTGCCCTGCTCGGTGTAGAACTTGAGGGCGAAGCCCCGGATGTCGCGCTCGGCGTCGGCGGCGCCGCGCTCTCCGGCCACGGTGGAGAAGCGGGCGAAGAGTTCGGTCTTCTTGCCGATCTTGGAGAAGATCGCGGCCTTGGTGTATTTCGTGATGTCCCTGGTCACCGTGAACGTGCCGTAGGCCCCGGAGCCCTTGGCGTGCATCCTCCGCTCCGGGATGACCTCGCGGTCGAAGTGGGCCAGCTTCTCCAGGAACCAGACGTCCTGCAGGAGCATGGGGCCGCGTTTCCCGGCGGTGAGCGAATTCTGGTTGTCGACCACGGGCGCGCCCGCGTTGGTGGTGAGCTTGTTCTTCTTGACCATGTGCACCTCTCGGGTTTGCCGCCGCGGAACGCGGAGCCCGGCTCGCGGTTCCGGCGAGTTCTCGATAATGAAACCTTACGGAGAATCATTCTCCGTTGCAAGCGAAAAAAATTATTTCCCGCCCGCTTTTCGGCGGCACCTGGGGCAGAGACCGAAGAAGTCCAGACGATGGGAGGTGATGGCGTAGCCGGTGTCCCGGGCCATGCGCGCGACCAGTTCGGAAATGTCCGGGTCGCCGGGGTCGGCGACGGCCCCGCAGCGGGTGCAGACGGCGTGGGGGTGGGGGTAGGGCCGGAGGATGTCGTAGCGGTTGTCCGCCGCGCCGAAGTCGATCTCCAGGAGCAGGCCCTCCTGCTTGAGCAGGGCGATGGTCTTGTAGACCGTGGCCAGGCTCAGGGTCGGGTTCTCGGGCAGCAGCCGCCGGTGGACCTCCTCGGCCGAGGGGTGCGAACCGTCCCGGCCCAGGGCGCGGATCACGGCCAGGCGCTGGGGCGTGAGGCGAAAACCCCGGCCGCGCAGGATGTCGGCAAGGGTCTCGGGAAGATGGGCGGGATGCGTGCTCACGCCCCCTCTCTACCTTCGAGGCGGCCCCGACACAAGTCCGGCTTCGTCGGCTTCGCCGAGCTCTACAAAAGGCGGGGGCGGTTCCCGCCTTTTCGTTTTCTGGAACGGGCCGAAGGCCCCCTATTGCGCGCGGAGGGGGGAGCGGAGTAGAACGGCGGCATGTTTCTGTTCATCGAGCGTCTGGCCGAGGAGGCCATCCAGAAGCACATGCGCGAGGGCGGCTTCGAGAACCTCGAGGGCAAGGGCAGGCCCCTGCCGGAGGAAGACCTCTCGATGATCCCCGAGGATCTGCGCATGGCCTACCGCATCCTGAAGAACGCGGGCTGCCTGCCGCCGGAGCTGGAGCGCGCCCGGGAGATCGACACGGCCCTGGACCTGCTCAAGGCCATGCCCGACGAGCGCGAGCGCTACCGCCAGATCCGGCGGGTGAACTTCATGATCCGCGACCTGAACATGCGCCGCGGGCGGCCCGTGGCCTTCGAGCGGGCGGAACTCTATCACGACCGCATCGTGGAGCGTCTCTCCACGGGCGAGAAGGAGCGCGCGTGAACGCCGAGGCCTGGAACATCATCGCCCTGGTCTGCGCGGCCGTGGCCGGAACCCTCGGGGCCTTCGTCATCCGCCGCCGCAGGCCCCACGGCCTGGACGCCATGCAGAAGAACCTGCTGGCCACCAACATCGGCTATTTCGCCACGCTCTACACCTTCTTTCTGAGCTTCGCGGTCATCACCCTCTGGAACAATTTCACCGACACCTCCGAGGATCTGGCCCACGAGCCCTACACGGCCGTGATCCTGGCCCGGGAGGCGCGGCTTCTGCCCCATTCCGAGCCCTTCCGCCAGGCCCTGGAAGGCTACCTGGAGTCCGTGGCCCGCGAGGAGTGGGCGGCCATGGCCCGCGCCGAGCGCAGCCCGGCGACCCAGGAACGCTACGACGCGCTCTGGCGGGAATGGGAGCGCATCCGGCCCGAGGACGGGTCCAAGGCCGTCTACCACGTGCGCATGCTGGAGGAACTCAAGGACCTCTCGCGGCTGCGCCACGCCCGGCTGGAGCAGGTGCGCGGCAGCCTGCTCTGGCCCTTCTGGCTGCTCATCCATCTGGGCTTCGTCTTCACCCTGGTGGCGCTGTTCTACACCGACCTGGGCCACGGGCTGGCCGACCTCTGGTACATGGGCATGATGCTGTTCATGGTGCTCATCAACATCTGGCTCATCCGGGAGCTGGACACGCCCTTCAGCGGCGTCCTGCGCCTGGGGCCGGAACGTTTCCTGGAATCCCTGGAACGGAT
>JBFWJM010000408.1:0-2596 GCA_050253205.1 Desulfovibrionaceae bacterium | reverse complement strand
ATTCTTCCACGGCAAGACGGGTAAGATCAAGCAGCAGGCGGCCGAGAAAGGGCTCAACCCAAGCTCGTCGAAGTCAGCGAGCGCACAGTGGGAATACCCCCTCCCCCTTCGGGTACTCCTCCTTGGCAGGGGGAGAGTCAGACTGTGCTTGCCGTGTATAGTCCTTCTTCAGGTTGGATTCGAGCATCCGTATCATGCCGCTGACGCATAAATGAGCCATCTTCACTTTAGCGGACACACCAATTCCCCTCCTGCCAAGGAGGGGTGCCCGAAGGGCGGGGTGGTTGTCTCTTCAAGATTGTGCGCCTGACTCCGTGGGCCGCGCGAAATAGAAAAGTCCCCCTGGAAAGGCGTTCTTCCCAGAGGGACTTCTTAGTCTCAAACGAACCTGATTCAAAAGCGCCGGGCTGATAAATTCAAAACCATGAATGGGGTGCAGGGGACAAGTCCCCTGCCCGCCGGAGGCATATCTTCCCCTTATTTCCCTTCCCGCTCTTTGTACCAGGCGCTGGAGTCTTCCATCAGCTTGTTCAGGCGGTTGACCATCTTGTGCGGGTCGGCCAGGTAGCCGTCCATGAGCAGGGCGGATTCGTAGAGCTGTTCGATCACGGTGGCCACGAATTCGTCCTGTTCGTTTTTGCCGAACACGGAAAGCAGGTTGCGCACGAGCTTGTGGTCCTGGTTGATCTCGAAGACCTTCTTGGGGATGGAGGTGTCCTTGGTCACCAGCTGCATGATCTTGTGCATCTGGGACGTGGACCCGTCCGGGCTGACCAGGCAGGACGGGCTCTGGCTCAGGCGTTTGGAGATGCGTGCCTCGGTGATGCGGTCGCCCAGGATTTCCTGCACGCGTTTTAAGAACCGGTCCATGTCCTTGGACTGCTCTTGGGAGAGTTCCTCGGGCTTGTCCTGTTTCTCGGAGCTGTCGGCGTATTTCTCGATGTTCGTGATGTCGGCGTTTTCGGTGGCCTTGAGTTCGAACTCCTTGAACTTGCGCAGGCTGTCCATGACGAACTCGTCCACGGGTTCGTAGAGGTAGAGCACTTCCAGGCCCTTGGCGCGGAAGATCTCCAGGTGCGGGTTCTGCTCGATGGCCTCGCGGCTGGGTCCGGAGATGTAGTAGATTTCCTTCTGTCCGTCCTTGGCGGCCTCGATGTATTCTTCCAGGGAGATGAGTCCGTCCTTGTCCTCATGGCGCGAGGAGTTGAAACGCAAGAGTTCGCCGAAGGCTTCCTGATTGGCGAAGTCCGCGTAGCCGAGCTTGAAGCGCTTGGAGTGTTCGTTCCAGAATTTGGTGTAGCGGTCCTTGTCCTGGCCCAGTTTTTTCAGGTGCGAGAGGATCTGTTTGGTCAGGGTGGTGGCGATTTTGCGGATGAGCAGGTTTTCCTGCAAGGTCTCGCGGGAGATGTTCAAAGGCAGGTCCTCGGTGTCGACCACGCCGCGCATGAAGCCCAGGTATTCGGGGATGAGGTCCTTGTTCTTGCTCTGGATCAGCACGCGGCGCACGTAGAGGTCCAGGCCGTAGTTCTCGCGATCGAAGCCGAAGGTGTCCTGGCTGCGCGGGGGCACGAAGGCCAGGGCCGAGAACTGCACCGGGGCGTCCACGCTCATGTGCAGGGTGTCCAGGGGTTCCTCGTGGTCATAGGTCAGGAACTTGTAGAATTCCGTGTACTGCTCCGGGGTGATGGAAAATTTGTTCTCGCGCCACAGGGCCTGCACGGTGTTGGCCTTTTCGCCCTGAACCAGGATGGGGAAGGAAATGAAGTTGGAGTGCTTCTTGATGATGGAGGTGATGCGGTTCTTTTCCGCGAACTCCTTGCCTTCTTCCTTCAAATGCACGGTCAGGGTCGTGCCGCGCGGCAGGTCCTCTTCGAGTTCGGTCACGGTATAGGTGCCCAGCCCGTCGGAGATCCATTCCACGGCCTTGGCCTCGGGGCGGAAGGAACGGGTGCGAATGGTGACTTTGTCGGCGACCATGAAGACCGAGTAGAAGCCCACGCCGAAGCGGCCGATGATGTTGGAGGAGTTGGCCTGGTCGGCCATGGCCTGGCGGATGAACTCGGCCGACCCGGAATGGGCGATGGTGCCGATGTTCTCGACCAGTTCATCCAGCGTCATGCCGATGCCGGTGTCGGTGATGACGAGTTGGCGATTTTCTTCGTCGGCGGTGATGGATATCTGCAAGTCGAGGTCGGGATTTGAGATCTCGGTAGAGCGCGATTGTTCGAAACGCAGCTTGTCGAGCGCGTCGGAGGCGTTGGAGACCAGTTCCCTCAGAAATATTTCCCGGCTTGTGTAGATTGAATGGGTAATGATATCGAGAAGTTGCTTGATTTCCGTTTTGAATTCGAACTGCTGTGCCTGAGACATAAATGCTCCTTCTGGTTTGGAAATTTTGATTGCACCAAATAAAAGGCCTGATCCCATTGTCAAGGGCCGCGCTTGAAACAAGATTTTTACTTGACCGGGCCAGGGGGCTTGGGTAGAGAGTTTCCCCTGTCGGATGGTGGGTGTAGCTCAGTAGGCAGAGCACCTGGTTGTGGCCCAGGATGTCGCGCGTTCAAGCCGCGTCACTCACCCCATTAGACCACACGGG
>JBFWJM010000407.1:0-2627 GCA_050253205.1 Desulfovibrionaceae bacterium | reverse complement strand
GGACGACCTGCTCGCCGCGGACGACGAGGCCATCCTCGCCGTGCCGGGCATGACGCCCTCCAAGCTGTCGGACATGCGCACGGCCATCAACATGCTCGGACTGGTGCCCAGCGCGCCCGCCGAGGAGGAAGAAACCCCGGAGCCGGAAGCCGGGGACGCGCCCGAAGAGGCGTAGATGCAAGGCGACGAGACGCGGAAAGGGAAACACGTTCCCATCCGCATGTGCGTCGTCTGCCGGGAGCGGCGGCCCAAGGCCGAGCTCTCCCGGTATGTCCGGACGGGAAAGGACCGGCAGCCCCTGCCCGACCCGGACCAGAGAATGCCTGGACGCGGACTGTACGTCTGTGAAAAGGAAGGCTGTCGAAAACGATTTGCAAGCGGTTCACCGAGGAAGTGAGCTCAAGGAGTGTTCGGTACATGTCGGATAAGATCAGGGTAAAGGACTTGTCTGCTGAACTCGGGGTCAGCAACAAGGAAATCCTCCAGCGTCTTCGCGAGCTCGACATCCAGGCCAAGAGCCTCATGACCACCATCGAGGACGAAGACGTGCAGGCGGTGCGCGAGGCCTTCAAGAACCAGTCCTCCACCACGGAGGTGGTGGAGCGCGAGGTCCAGCCCGGAGTCATCGTCCGCCGCAGGCGCACCATGCCCCGGGCAGCCAAGGCCGCCAAGCCCGAGCCCGAGGAAGAGGCCGACGTGAAGGCCGAGGCTCCCGAAGCCCCCGAGCGGGAAGCCGCGCCACAGGCAGCCGAGGCCACCGAGCCCGTGCAGGCCGCCGCCGATGCCCCCGAGCAGGAGCCCGAAGCCGCCGCCGAGCCAGAGGAGAAGGCCGCGCCCAAGGCCCGCCGCAAGCGCGCCGAAACTCCCGCCGCGCGCATCATTTCCCGGCCCCAGGACGAGGAGCCCGAAGCCGCTGCCGATCCCGAGCCGGAAGCGCCTGCGGAGCCCGAGGCCGTAGCCGGGCCCGAGCAGGCCGAGGCGCAGGCCGAAGCGGCCCCCGAAGCCGCGGCGGAACCCGAGCAGGCCTCCGCCGGGCCCAAGGCCGCTGCCGAGCCCGAGAAAGCCGCAGAGCAGGCCCCCGAGGCCGCCGCGCCCGAAGCTGCTGCCGAAGCCGACTCCGAAGCGGGCGCGGAGCCCAAGCAGGCGCGCAAGAAGGCCAAGAAGAAGCCGCGCGAAACCGCGCAGGTGCGCATCATCTCCCGGCCGGACCCGGCCGAGGTGGCCGCCGCCCGCGCCGCCGCCGAGCTGCTGCCCCAGCCTCGCGCCGTGCGCGAGCAGCCCATCCCCGGCGCTCCCGTGCCCGACAACGCCGGCAGCCGCAAGAAGACCGGCCGCAAGAAGAGCCGCGTGGTGGAGTTCAACAACACCAGCGAGGGCTTCAGCGGCGACCGCAAGGAGCGCGAGATTCCCGGGGTGCCCGGCTTCCGCGGGCGCGGCAAGCGCAAGAAGGGCAAGCGCCGCGACAACGACATGACCCCGCAGGAGATGCTCGCCCAGGCAGCGGCCAAGCCCGTGAAGGCCGCCAAGCGCAAAATCAAGGTGGACGAGGCCATCCGCCTCTCCGACATGGGCCAGCAGATGGGCGTCAAGGCGCAGGATCTCATCAAGACCCTGTTCGGCCTGGGCGTCATGGCCACCATCAACCAGAGCCTCGACCTGGACACCGCCACCGTGCTCGCCGCCGAGTTCGGCTACGAGGTGGAGAACGTGGCCTTCGACGAGCAGGAATTCCTCGTGCCCACCGAGGCGGACACCCCGGAATCCCTCAAGCCGCGTCCCCCGGTGGTCACCATCATGGGCCACGTGGACCACGGCAAGACCTCCCTGCTCGACGCCATCCGCTCCTCCAACGTGACGGGCGGCGAGGCGGGCGGCATCACCCAGCACATCGGCGCGTACCACGTGAAGACCGACCGGGGCGAGATCGTCTTCCTCGACACCCCCGGCCACGAAGCCTTCACCACCATGCGCATGCGCGGCGCGCAGGTGACGGACATCGTCATCCTCGTGGTCGCTGCGGACGACGGCGTCATGGACCAGACGCGGGAGGCCATCTCCCACGCCCGCGCCGCTGGCGTGCCCATCGTGGTGGCCGTGAACAAGATCGACAAGGAAGGCGCGAACCCTGACCGAGTGACCCGCGAGCTCTCCGAGCAGGGCCTCGTGCCCGAGGACTGGGGCGGCGACACCATCTTCGCCCACGTTTCCGCCAAGCAGCACATCGGCCTGGACGAACTGCTGGAGATGGTGCTCCTGCAGGCCGAGGTGCTGGAGCTCGCCGCCAACCCGGACAAGCCCGGCCAGGGCCACATCGTGGAGGCCAAGCTCGACAAGGGGCGCGGCCCCGTGGGCACGGTGCTCATCAAGGAGGGCACCATCAGCCAGGGCGACTCCTTCGTCTGCGGCATGGTCCACGGCAAGGTCCGGGCCATGTTCACGGACCAGGGCAAGAAGATCAAGAAGGCCGGACCGGCCATCCCCGTGGAGATCCAGGGCTTCGACGCCATCGCCGAGGCGGGCGACGACTTCGTGGTCGTGGCCGACGACAAGGTGGCCAAGCGCATCGCCGAGACCCGCGCCACCAAGCACCGCGACCGCGTGCTGGCGGGCAAGTCCAAGGTCACGCT
>JBFWJM010000406.1:0-2632 GCA_050253205.1 Desulfovibrionaceae bacterium | reverse complement strand
ACGCGGCCCAGCACAACCTCTTTCTCAAGACGGCCTTCTACCAGCAGCACGTCATCATCGACCTTCGGGGCAAGCACTTCGCCCAGCCCATGGGATCGCTGCTGCACGACCTGTGCATGAAGCACTGCCTCGACCTGCACACCCCGCAGATTCCCGAGGGCATCAACCTGGGCTACTTCGAGTACATCGGCTACGGCACGGTGGTGGACTCGCTCTCGGCCGTGAAGAAGCTCGTGTTCGAAGAAGGCCGGCTCACCATGGACGAGCTCATCCGGGCCGTGGAAAGCGACTTCGAGGGCGCCGAGGACATCCGCCAGATGGTCAAGGGCGTGCCCTGCTATGGCAACAACGACGAGTATGCCGACGCCATCGCCCGCGACATCGACCTGCTCTCTCTGGAATACGCCCACAAGTACTCGCCGGAGCTGGGCATGTTCAACGACGTGCGCTACGTGCCCTTCACCTCCCACGTGCCCTTCGGCAGGGTGGTGAGCGCCACGCCCAACGGACGCCGGGCCTGGACCCCGCTTTCCGACGGCTCTTCGGCTTCCCACGGGGCGGACGTCAACGGTCCCACGGCGGTGCTTCTTTCCAACTACGCCTCGAAGAACTACGGCTACCGCGAGCGCGCCGCGAGGCTGCTCAACATCAAGTTCACCCCCAAGTGCCTGGTCGGGGACGAAGGCTCCAGAAAGCTCGTCTCGCTCATCCGCACCTGGTGCGACCTGAAGCTTTGGCACGTGCAGTTCAACGTGATCAACCGCGAGACCCTGATCGCGGCCCAGCGCGATCCGGAAAAGTACCGCAACCTCATCGTGCGCATCGCCGGCTACAGCGCCTACTTTGTGGACCTGTCGCCCGACCTGCAGAACGACCTGATCGCCCGCACGGAGCACGAAACCTGCTGAGGAATCCTTCCCGGCGGCGCTTTCCTCCGAAAAGCGCCGCCTTTCCCTGGTCGGGGGGCGCGGCGGGTCCGTTTCGTCGCGTCCCTCTCATCTCTTGCAATGGGTGACATATGACTCCACCACCGGCGGACAAGAAGCAAAAAGGCCTGGTGTTCAACATTCAGAAGTACTCGGTGCACGACGGTCCGGGCATACGCACCATCGTCTTTCTCAAGGGCTGCCCCTTGCGTTGCCTGTGGTGCAGCAACCCGGAGTCCCAGTCCTTCAGGATCGAGCTGGCCTTCAACGAGGGGCGCTGCCTGGGTTTTTCCCAGTGCCAGCGCTGCCTGAAGGCCTGTCCCCACGGGGCCGTGGACGATAGCGGCCCCAAGCCACTCTTCAAACGTGACGCCTGCGTTGGATGCGAGCGCTTTTGCGTGGCCGCCTGTCCGGCTTCCGGAGTCATCGCCTACGGCCAGGAACGCAGCGTGGAGGACGTCTTGCGCGTCGTGGAGCAGGACGCCCTGTTCTACTCCCGCTCGGGCGGCGGCATGACCCTCTCGGGCGGCGAGCCCCTGGCCCAGCCTACGTTCGCCCTGGCCCTGCTGCGCGAGGCGAAAAGACGCCGCATCAACACCGCCGTCGAGACCTGCGGCCATGTCCCCTGGGAGACCCTCGAGTCCGCCTGCGGACTCGTGGACACCCTGCTCTTCGACATCAAGAACATGGACACCCAGCGGCACAGAATCTTCACGGGCGTGGGCAACGAGTTGATCCTGGACAACTTCCGCAAGCTGACCGAGGCTTTTCCGGGCCTGCCCGTGCACGTGCGCACTCCGGTGATTCCCGGCTTCAACGACACCGTGGAAGACATTCTGGCCATCCGCCGCTTTCTCGAAGGTCGGCCCCAGGTCAGTTATGAAGTGTTGCGCTACCACCGGCTGGGCACGCAGAAGTACGTGTTTCTGGGCCGCGAGGCCCCCATGGGGGATCAGACCCTTTCCGACGAGCGTTTCGCGGCCGTGGAGGCGGCGGCCAAGGCCGATCTCAATGCCGCGTGCGCGTAGCGGGATTTTCGAAGTCGACCGACGCGGAAGCCGCGGCGTGAGGAACGCCGCGGCTTCTTTGCATGGCGCAAACGCCTGGCGTCGCGTTCTTGAAAGCATGCGATCGTTTCGAGGATTCCGCTCGTGTCGCGTCCTTGAAAAACATGCATATGTTTTTCAAGTAAGAAAACAATAGTTTCAATTAGTTGCCCACGAAACAAGTATACACGTATTTCGTGAACGCCACGCTAGACCCGAGCGGGAACGTGAGATTCCCCGGCCGCCGGGCCCGGTCCCAGGGCGCGCTCCATGATCCAGCCCATGGCCAGCACGCAGGGCAGTGTCAGCGCCAGGCGCAAGAGCGCGAAGCGCAGGCCCACGAAGCTGGCCTCCATGAGGAGCATGGGGACCTTGATGGTGGCCCAGGCCCCGAGCAGGGTGACCACGTGGGCCGTGCGCGCCCCCTTGGCCTGAAGCGACACGGCCAGGGGAAAGGCCGCGTAGATGGGGCCGGCTGCGGCCACGCCCAGCATCAGGGCCAGAAGCGATCCCCGCAGGCCCGCGCCGGGTCCAATGTTTCGCTCCACGGCCCGGCGGGGCAGCCACACGTCGATGAGCCCCACGATCACCATGACCGCCGGCAAAATGCCCAGCACCTCCCAGAGAAAGCCGGCCGCGTTGCGTCCGGCCTGAACCGCC
>JBFWJM010000405.1:0-2643 GCA_050253205.1 Desulfovibrionaceae bacterium | reverse complement strand
CCCCACGGAACGCCTCAACCTCACGTACAAGCCGGAGACCGGAGACGCCCAGGAAGAGGTGGAACTGCCGCTCAAGCTCCTGGTGTTAAGCGATTTCACCCTGGCCGCCGACGATCGGCGCGTCGAGGACCGCGACCCCATCTCCATCGACAAGGACAATTTCAACGACGTGCTGCGGGCCATGGACCTCGACCTCAAGATGTCCGTTCCGAACCTGCTTTCGGCCAAATCCGGCGAGGGCGAACCCGACGAGATGCCGGTGGACCTCAAGCTGGAGACCCTGGACGACTTCAAGCCCGACGCCATCGTGCGCAACGTGCCGGAACTCAAAAAGCTCATGGAGCTGCGCGAGACCTTGAAGGCGGTCAAGGCGCCGCTGGGGAACATTCCGGAGTTCCGCAAGAAGATCCAGGAGCTGGTCAAGGATCCCGGCGCCAGGGAGCGCCTCATGAAGGAACTGGGCGTCGAAGACAAATAAGGGGCGGACACCATCATGACTGACGAACAAGCCACCAAGGCACAGGAAACCGCGGCGCCCGAGGCCGCCACCGGGGAATCCCTGCTCGACGACATCGTCTCGGCCACGCGCCTGGCCCCGACCGACGAATACTACTCCGTGACCAAGGCCGGATTGCAGGCCTTCCTGGAGGAGATGGTCAAGCCGGAAAAGGCCGGGGAGAAGATTTCCGGCCAAGCCGTGGACCAGCTCATCGCCGAGATCGACGCCAAGCTCTCGCGCCAGGTCGACGCCATCATGCACAACACCGATTTCCAGAAACTGGAATCGGCCTGGCGCTCGCTCAAGTACCTGGTCGACCACACCAACTTCCGGGAAAACATCCGCATCGACATCATGAACGCCACCAAGGAGGACCTCCTCGACGACTTCGAGGACTCCCCCGAGGTGCCGAAATCCGGCCTGTACCGCCAGGTCTACACCGCGGAATACGGCCAGTTCGGCGGCAAGCCCTACGGCGCCATCGTGGGCAACTACGAGTTCGGCCCCGGGCCCCAGGACGTCAAGCTCCTCCAGTACATGGCAAGCGTGGCCGGCATGTCCCACGCGCCCTTTCTCGCCGCCGCCGGCAAGCAGTTCTTCGGCATCTCCTCCTGGGAGGAACTGCCCAACCTCAAGGACCTAAGCTCCATCTTCGAGTCGCCCCAGTACACCAAGTGGCAGTCCTTCCGGGAATCCGAGGACGCCCGCAACGTGGCGCTCACCCTGCCGCGCTTCCTGTTGCGCCTGCCCTACGGCCAGGACACGCTGCCGGCCAAGACCTTCAACTACAACGAGGACGTGACCGCCGGCAGCGACAGCTTCTGCTGGGGCAACACGGCCTTCGCCTTCGCCGCGCGCTTAACCGACAGCTTCGCCAAGTACCGCTGGTGCGCCAACATCATCGGCCCCCAGGGCGGCGGCGCCGTGGAGGACTTGCCGCTCTATCAGTTCGAGGCCATGGGCGCCATCCAGACCAAGATTCCCACCGAAATCCTCATCTCGGAGCGCCGGGAATACGAGCTGGCCGAGGAGGGCTTCGTGGCGCTCACCATGCGCAAGGGCAGCGACAACGCCGCTTTTTTCTCGGCCAATTCCTGCCAGAAGCCGAAGTATTTCGGCATTTCCAAGGAGGGCAAGGACGCCGAGCTCAACTACAAGCTGTCCACCCAGCTGCCCTACATGATGATCGTCAACCGCCTGGCCCACTACATCAAGGTGATCCAGCGGGAGAACATCGGCACCTGGAAGGAGCGGCTCGACCTGGAAAACGAGCTCAACAAATGGGTGAGCCAGTACGTCACCGAGATGGACAATCCCGGTCCCGACGTGCGCAGCCGCCGGCCCCTTCGCATGTGCGCCATCGAGGTCCACGACGTGGAGGGCGATCCGGGCTGGTACAGCGTCTCCATCAAGATGCGGCCCCATTTCAAGTACATGGGCGCTTTCTTCACCCTGTCCCTGGTGGGCAAGCTGGAGAAGCAATAAACGGCGGTTCGGCGGGCGGGCGGCGGAGACGGCCAGGCGAAGTTCGGCCACGCTCCCCATGGGAAACAACCCTTAAGCCAAGGAGCAGCACATGGCCCTTACGAGCTACATGAAGGTCCAGGGGAAAAAGTCCGGTCAGGTCAAGGGGGATTGCCAGCAGAGCGGCGACAAGAAAGACACCATGATGATCTACAACGTCGACCACAAGCTGCACATTCCCCGCGACACCCATACCGGGTTGCCCACCGGCCAGCGCGTGCACGAGCCCTTCGTGGTCACCAAGCATATCGACAACGCCAGCCCCAAGCTCAACGACATGTGCGCCAAGGGCGAGCACTGCGACGTGACCGTGGACTACTACCGCATCAAGGAAGACGGCTCCGAGGAAAAGTACTACACCATAAAGCTTTCCGACGCCATCATCGTGGGCGACCGCCACTACAAGCCCATGACCTTCGTCAGCGACAACGAGCCCTATCACGACATGGAAGAGGTCTCCTTCACCTATTCCAAGATCACCTGGACCTATCACAACGGCAACATCGAAGCCACGGACGACTGGAAGGGCGGCAAATAGCCGCCGCCCCGCGATCCCGGCGGCCGTGCCCGACGCGCGGCCGGCCGCCGCTCCGGGGAGGCAGGGCCATGCACGAAAAACG
>JBFWJM010000404.1:0-2647 GCA_050253205.1 Desulfovibrionaceae bacterium | reverse complement strand
AGGTCCTTCATGACGTTCAGGACCTCGTTGATCATTTCCGGGTCGAGCGCGCTGGTGGGCTCGTCGAAGAGCATGACCTTGGGCTCCATGGCCAGGGCCCGGGCGATGGCCACGCGCTGCTGCTGGCCACCGGAAAGCTCCGCCGGGTACTTGTCCGCCTGCTCGTGGATGCCCACGCGGTCGAGCAGTTGGAGGGCGATCTCGCTGGCCTCCTTCTCGCTCTGCCCGCGCACCTTCACTGGCGCGAGGGTGACGTTCTTCTTCACCGTCAGGTGCGGGTAGAGGTTGAACTGCTGGAACACGATGCCGATTTCGGCGCGCAGGGAGTTGACCTCCTGCTGCATGATGTCCTTGCCGTCAAAGAGGATGGCCCCCTTCTGGTACTCCTCCAACCGATTGATGCACCGGATGAAGGTGGACTTGCCCGAGCCGGAAGGCCCGCAGATAACGAGCACTTCGCCCTTCTCGACGGACTCGTTGATCCCTTTGAGGACGTGGAAGTCCCCGTACCATTTTTGCAGGTCGCTCACCTCGATCATCGCCATCGACAAGCACTCCGAGTCCATCGTTTGCAGCCCGGGGCGGACCGACGGTCCTTCGGGCAGGTTGCGTTCAACAGGTCTCCAGGCTTCTGGAGCCGGGGATTCAGACTATCGGAAACCGTTGAAAAGTCAAGGCGAGATGGAAAACGCGCGCACCGCATGGAGGCACAAGGCCAATACCCATCCCGGGGTGAAACCACACCCAAAAACACCCGCGAACAGGCAGGAACACGACGCGCTACCGACACAAAACCGCCACGGAAACCGCCCGCAAACCATACCCGCATGCTCCACAAACAGAGACAAAACGGACGTGCTTTGCCACGGAAAGCACAGAAATTCGCCCACTCCCTCCCACGCAAAGTGCTCGAAAACACATCCACAACCTGCAACCCTGTCGCATGGATAAACACAACACATTGATATAATGATACTTACCGACATCAGCCCCAAGGGTGCGCCAGGGGAGGCGGCGAGAGGGGCACATGGAGGGAGCTCGCGGACGGCGCAAAAAATGGAGAAAAACCACCAGGCCAAGAGCCCGATGGCGACCCTACTCCGGCGGGAATTTGCTGCGAAACTCTGGGGAAAGCTCGGAACGTGCCAGAAAATGGACCGCCGCCCTCAAGGCGGGTGGGGCTGTTTTTTTCCTGCCCGCTCCCGGAAAAGCACCGACGGCCAGCATGCGGGGAGTGCACGGGACCGACCCCGGCGCGGATCAGGCCATGGCGTCCTTCAATACCGGAGAAGAATTCACGAAAAACCAGCGCGCAAACGCGCGCCGATGCGGATTCGGCATGCACATCGTGATGACAGCCGGAACGGCGGGAAAAAAAATCACTTTTTTTCCCAGGTGGAGGCGGCCCTGGCCACCTCCACGCCGTCGGCCTCGCGCACCAGGGAGTGGAGCAGCACGGGACGCTGCCCGCCCTCCCCCTGCTCGGGCTCGCCGGGCCCCGCCAGGGAGCGGACCTTGTCGCCCCGGCGAACCTCCGCGCGAATCTGGATGTCCAGGGCGGCCAGGCGGTGCTCCTGCTCAAAGGCGGGAGGCACGGCCTCCAGCGCCCAGGCCGGAAAGTGCGTGTTGTTCACGTGCCCATTGAGGTCCAGGTCTTCCAGCCGGGCCAGCACGGCCGCCTCGTGTTCGGGCTCCTTGAGCGCGGCCACGCGCCTGCCGGGGAAGTCGAGGATGCTCGGATGCGGATTGGCGAAGGTGTCGTCGAAGTCCGCAGGGATGGAGCACATGCGCCGGGCCGCAATGTCCATGAGCACCCAGCTGGAGGTGCCCTGCCCCAGGGTCCTGCCCTCGGCGTCGAGGATGCTGAAGTCGCGCTTGGCCTGGTACTTGTCTCTGCTGGAGGGCCAGGTGCGCACGAGGATGTCCTCCCAGGGGCCGGGGAAGCGCTCCATGGTCAGGTACATGCGCGCCAGGACCCAGGCGAGCCCGCGCGTGGTGAGGTCGTCCTTGCCCCAGGAGAGGCGGTCGGCGTGGATGGAGGCGGCCTCCTGGAAGTGGCGCAGGAGCACGGGCAGCGGGGCCGTCTCGTCGGGGCCGACCTCGTACATGCGGATGGTGGCGGGGAATTCGAGCAGCATTTCGGGCATGGGGAGCCTCCGGTTGGAATGGCGGAGCCATTGCTCTGCCACGATCCGCCGCCAGTGGCAAGGGCGCGGGCGGAGGGCAGGCCGGGGCCGCGCCCACCCCTTTTGCCCGGCCGGGCCGGGCAGGCACCCGGCAACGGGCACCGGGAGGCGCGGCGCGGAGGCGGAGGCGTTCATCGACGGCGAACCGGGCGCGCCGGGCACGAATATAAGCCCCGGCGCGGGGCCGGGCACGAAAAAAAGGACCCGGCGCGGGGCCGGGTCCTTGAGGTTTCTTCCGCTTGCGGAGGAACTAACCGTTGAGTTCCTTCTCCTGCGGGAAGACCGGCAGGTAGCGGTAGCTGAGCGCCAGCACGAGCCCGCCGTAGGCGAGGATCATGGCGCTGGTGGCGATCTCCGCCCAGTTCGGGGCGTAGGTGTACCACTTGTCGAACGGCATCACGGGCAGCGCGATGGTCTGGACCGTGAAGACGTAGCGGTTGATGACAATGCCGGTGCAGTCC
>JBFWJM010000403.1:0-2652 GCA_050253205.1 Desulfovibrionaceae bacterium | reverse complement strand
GGGCGCGCTCCGGGCCTGCGGGGGAGGATCCCCTCGGCCGCCCAACCAACGGGGTCCCGCGTCAGATTTATAATGAAGTACCTTCGGCATGTTGGGTCGACGTCGGGGGCGTGGCATTCCCCCGGCCGCGCCACTTCGCCCCGGGCCCGTGGCGCGGTCGGGGGGGGACGGCGCGGGGGAGAGGATCGCTTCAGCCCGCCCAACCAACCGCGTCTCGCTCCAGAAGTATAAGTAAATAACCTCGGTATGTTGGGTCGACGTCGAGGGGGCATTCGCCCTGCCGCGCCGTCCTGTTCAGGACGCGCCTGGGCCTGGGGCGGGGTGCGCGGCGGGAGAGGAGCGTCACGGCCGCCCGGCCAACCGTGTCACGTGCCAGAGCTACAAGAAAATAACTTCGACATGTTGGACGCGGCATAGGGGGGGGTGGCATTCCCCCGACCGCGCCGCCCCGCCCCGACCACGCCTTGGGCCCGGGGTGGGGCGGCATCGCTCAGACGCCCGCGGCCGTTGTCCTCGCTTTTGGAAATAAAACCATTTCAATGGGCTGAGCGGTTTTGACGTGTGGCGTCCGTCCGGTTCCCGCCGTTGCGTCCGGGGCGCGGCGCGGCCGGAGCAGCGTAGGGGCCCAAAGTATTTCCCTTGGATAATGCAATCCTTTCCCCCAGCCCCCTTGCCGCCCCCTCGCCCTGCCCCGCCCTTTGCCTTCGACCCGGGCCCCCATCTCTCACCCTCCCCTTCTTCCCCCTCCTTTCCCCCTCTCCCTCCCTTGCCCCCCGAGCCTCCTGGGTCTCCCCGCCGCCCACCTCTCCGCCGCCCCAGCCTCCTCGCCCGTCCGGGACGCCCATGCGGTCTCGCCCCCGGCATCCTTCCAACTCCATTGTGCTTTTTTACATTCCCCCGCCCTCCCGCACGGCCGCGGTACAGTATCTAGAGTTTCTCTAGTTTATCTCTTACATTAGCAATGCATTGCTGTGGCGATTTTTCCTTTGGTTTTTTCTTGGTGCGAGGGGGCGGTTTTTGGGGGGCTGGGGTGGGTTTTGACGGTTAGGGTGTTCACGGTTTCGCCCTGACCGCCCGGAATGATGTGGAAAGTAAAATCGTGTGCAACAATGTATTTCTTTGACAATCGTTGTCATCCTGTGACATGAGTGTACAGCACTGGCCAATGTGGTATCGGGGGTCCATGCCAAAGCCGACCGGGACACCGACCCTGTACACCGTGAACGAAGTGGCGGACACCTTGCGCGTCCATCCCAGAACGGCGTACAGATTGATCACCAAGGGCGACATCCGGGCCATTCGCATCGGCAGCCAATGGCGGGTGCCGGAGGAAGCGCTCTTGGAGTTCATCGAGTCCGGCTGGAAGGCGGCGGCGCGGGCGGAGAAGCCCGCCACGGGGCCCCGGCAGCTCAAGCTTCCCTTGGATTAAGGAGCAGGGAATGGACAGCAAGCGCGTCAACGGTTCGTCCGAATGGGCCCACACCATCGTCCTGCCCAACGATTTCGGTCCGGACATCCCGGTGGACGGCCAGCTTCTGGCCGAGGACATGCATTTCAACAACGCCACGGGCATGCTCACCGTGGAGAAGGTCTACGATGCGCAGGGGGGAAGCCGCGCCTACGGGGTCATCTCGGCCATCGGCCACTCCCGGGAGCGCCGCGCCTACACCATCGAGGAGCATGAGGAGCGGCTGACCATCTCCAACGGCGCCGTGACTCTGGAGGTGGGGCTGGACGAGATGGTGGAGCTGCTGGCCATGGCCATGGCCGCGGAGGCCCCGGTGCAGGACGAGCAGTCCGATTTCGAGCACATCCGGCGTCGCCTGGCCGCCAACGACTAGTTTTCGTTTTTTGATGTCTCTCCGCGCCCCCGGTCTCGGCCGGGGGCGCTTTTTTTGTTCGCAAGGATCTGCATCGCCGCCCGGGCGGGGGAGGGCGGAGGCCGGACCGGGCCTCCCCGGGCGAGGCGGCGGGGGCGGCGGGGCGACCAAGGCGGCAGGGGCGGTGGGCCGGGGTGGGCGGGGCGGGCTACAGCCGCGGCAGGGGCGGCGAAAGCCGGGCGGGCCCGCCGCGCCGGGCCCGCCTCGGCCGCCGGTTGTGGGGCAAGGATTTCGCCATCCCCTTGGCGAGGGGGGGCCGGGCCGGAGATGTGGAGGGACGTAGGATCGGGGCGGCTGGGCGGAGCCCCGGGGCGAGGGGGCTGGGGCGTTGGGTGAGCAGGGGGAGACGGCGGGCCGAAGCGGCGAGGCGGTGGAGACGCGATGCAGAAACGGAGGGAGCCGGGGCGCGGCCTGGATCGTTGGAAAGAAGGCGGGGGGGGGGGGGGGCGGACGGCCCCCACTTGGCCAGCCAACCCGGCCGTGCCGCCCCGTCCCCACGCCGGGGACCGGCGGGCAGGGGGGGGCTGGTGGTCCAACGCCTTCGCCCTTTGCCGTTTCCGCGGCCGCCTCTTCCCGTCTGCTTCCGGCCCGGTTGCCTCCGGCCCGGTTGCGGTCAGCCCGTGGCCTTCGGGGACGCGGTCGCGCCGTCATCACTTGTTTCATGCGCGGAGTGCCGCTGATTCGTATTTGATGTAACGGATGTTACATTCCTAGCGCGCTGGCCGAGCCTCCGGCCGTCCCGGCTGGCGCGGTTGCCTGCGGCCGGTTCGGG
>JBFWJM010000402.1:0-2669 GCA_050253205.1 Desulfovibrionaceae bacterium | reverse complement strand
CCAGGGTTCCGGGAGCCAGCAGGTCGTCGGCGTCCAGGAAAGCCAAAAACTCGCCCGTGGCCAAGTCCAGCCCGGCGTTGCGGGCCGAGGGCAACCCGGCGTTGGCCTGGCGGAAGGAACGCACGGCCGCGCCGTAGCGCGCGACGACCTCCGGGGTCTCGTCCGTGGAGCCGTCGTCCACGAGCACGATCTCCAGGTCGTCCAGTCCCTGGGCCAGGGCGCTGTCCAGGCAGCCGGGCAGGTAGGCGGCGTAGTTGTAAGCCGGGATCACGAGGCTGACGCGGCCCGGGACCGTCGCGGCCGGAAGCGGGCGATCCGGGGCGGCCACGGCGCTACTCCGTGCTCAGGCGGCAGAGGGCTCCGCCGTCCACGGTCAGGCAGTGCCCGGTGACGAAGGAGGACTGTTCCGAATCGGCCAGGAAGAGCACGGCCCGGGCGATCTCCTCGGGACGGGCGATGCGGCCCAGGGGGTGGCGGGCACCCAGGTCGGCCAGCAGGGCCTCCTCGTCCGCGCCGTCCAGGTGCCCCCGGCGCAGACCGTCGCGGAGCATCTCCGTGTCCACGGCCCCGGGCAGGACGGCGTTGGCCCGAACCCCGTCGGCGGCGAACTCCAGGGCCATGGTCCGGGTCAGCGCGGCCAGCCCGCCCTTGCTCACGGCGTAGGCCGCGATGCTGCGCGAGGTGGCCGCGGCATGCACCGAAGACATGTTCACCACGGACCCGCGCACGGCCTTGAGCAGCGGATAGGCGGCCTGGGCGCAGAGCAGGGCTCCGCGCAGGTTCACGGCCAGGACGCGGTCCCAGACCTCCGGCGGAGTCTCCAGCAGGGGCAGGGCCACCTGGAGCGCGGCGTTGTTGACCAGGACGTCCAGACGCCCGGAGCCCTCGGCCAGCGTCGCCACGGCCCGGCGCACCTGCTCCGGTTCGGCCACGTCGGCGGTCAGGAAGCCCCGGAACGGAGAACCGTCCCCGGGCTCATGCAGATCAAGGCCCCAGACCTCCCAACCGGCCCCGGCGAACGTCCGGGCCACGGCCAGGCCGATGCCCCGGGCCGCGCCGGTGACCAGGGCCGCGCGCTTCACGCGCCCCTCCGTTCCAGCTCCTCCATGAGGTGCTCGATGGTGCTGCGGTGGATGTTCTCCCAGGCCCGGGGGCTGCTGTTGGCGTTGTGCGGGGCCAGAAAAACGTTGTCCATGCCCTTGAGCGGGCTGTCGGCGGGCAGGGGTTCGTCCTCGAAGACGTCCATGGCCGCGCCCGCGATCTTCCCGGATTGCAGGGCCCGGATCAGAGCCCGCTCGTCCACCACCGGCCCGCGCGAGGCGTTGACGAGCACGGCCGTGGGCTTCATCAGGGCGAAACGCTCCTCGTTCATGAGGTGGCGGCTGGTGGGGTTCAGGTCCGTGTTCAGGCTGACGAAGTCGGCCTCGGCCAGAAGCTCCTCCTTGGAGACCATGCGCGCACCGTGGGCGGCCACGAAGGCCGGGTCCACGTCCTTGATGTCGTTGCCGAGGATCGTCATGCCCAGGGCCTTGGCCCGGCGGATGACGGCCTTGCCGCAATCGCCCACGCCGATGACCCCGAGGGTGCATTCGGCCAGGGTCCGGCCGGGAATCTTCTTCCACTCCCCGCCCTTCATGGCCCGGTCCATGGCGACCAGGTTGCGGGCGAAGCAGAGCATGTAGCCCAGGACCGTGTCGGCCACGGGCTCGCTGAAGGCGTTGGGAGTGCGGCGCACGACGATGCCCAGGCGCGCGGCGGCCTCGGAATCGATGGAGTCGATGCCCGTGCCCCACTTGGAGATGACCTTGAGCTTGGGCGCGGCCTTGAGCACCCGCTCGGTGAAACGGTCGTCGCCGGAGATGACCCCGTCCATGTCCCCGATCCACTGGAGCAGGTCGTCCTCCTCCATGCGCTCGCGCACGGGGGGCACCACGACCTCCACGCCCCGGGAGGCCAGTTCGGGGCGGAAGCGGTCGATGACCGGCTGCATGTACGGCGCGCTGACGAGAACCTTCCATTTCATGGGGTATGCACTCCTTTCTGTCGGTTGAGATAGAGGAACTCGGCCACGGAGAAGTCCAGCTCCTCGTCGATGTCCCAGGCTTCCTCCCGGGGAATCTCGAAGAGCATGGGCCGTTCGCCCAGGCGGTTGCGCCGCCGGCGAAGGCCCTCTCCGGAGAAGATGTACAGGTTGGAATTCTCTTCATAGATCGGCGGCAGATCCTGGGTTCGCAGAAGCACCGCCGGATCGTGGTTCACCGGCCGCCCCGCCCCGTCCCAGAGCCGAGTGAAGAGCCGGGTCACGCTGAACAGCGAATCGCGCTCCGGCCAGGCGGCCAGGAAGGCCTCCACGGCGCGGCCGATGGTGTCCGGGGTCAGGAGCGGATTCGTGCTGTGGGTCTGGAGATAGAAATCCGCCGGAACCTGGGCCGTGGTGTTCAGGAGCACGTCGTTCATGGGCGTGGCCCCGTCGCGCAGGTGCTCCGGACGGACCAGCAGCGTCACCGAGGGGAAGGCGCGGGCCGCGTCCTCCAGGATGGCCGGGCTGTCGGTGTCGATGACCACCTCGGACACGGCCGGGCAGGCCAGCAGGCTCTCCACGATGCGGTGGTACAGGGGCCGACCGGCGAAGGCCCGCCAGTTCTTGCCCACGACGCGCTCGCTGTCGT
>JBFWJM010000401.1:0-2687 GCA_050253205.1 Desulfovibrionaceae bacterium | reverse complement strand
CGGCCCGCCGCCCCGGTGAAGGCCCCGGCCTCGTGGCCGAAGAGTTCGGAGTCGAGCAGCGTGGGCGCGAGCGCCGCGCAGTTGAGCGCCACCAGCGGCCCCTGCCAGCGGGGCGAGAGATAGTGCAGCCGGGCGGCGGCCAGCTCCTTGCCCGTGCCGCGCTCGCCAACGAGCAGCACGGAGCGCGCCCCGGGCGCGGCCGCCACGCGCGAGAGCCGTTCCTGGAAGTGCAGGAACGTGTCGGACTGGCCCAGGGCCTCCACGGTGCGGGGTCGGCTCATGTGTTTTACGCCATTTTTTGGTGATAAAAACCAATCAAGAGTATTATAGACCATACTGTCCAGGGGCGTCAAATCGTTTTGCAATGCTATTCCAGTATGTTGCCAACCTTTCGGCTGCTGGCACGCGCCGTGCTACAGGGTGGGCAAAGCAACAGACACCGCGCGGCACCCCCGCCACGCGACACCAAGGAGACCGCCATGGGTATTTTTTCCCGCTTCAAGGACATCGTCAGCTCCAACCTCAACTCCATGCTGGACAAGGCCGAAGACCCGGAAAAGATGATCCGGCTCATGATCCAGGAGATGGAGGAGACCCTCGTGGAGATCAAGGCGGGCTGCGCCGGGCTCATGGCCGACCGCGCGCGCATCGGCCGGGAGCGCGAAGGCGCGGCCGAGCGCGCGGCCACCTGGGAGCAGCGCGCCGGGCTGGCCGTGGAAAAGAACCGCGAAGACCTGGCCCGCGAGGCCCTGGTGGAAAAGCGCCGCATGGTGGGTGTGGCCGAGGGGCTGGAGGACGAGGAAGCGAGGTTCGACGCGCTCATCGAGCAGGCGAGAGACGACATCGGCCAGCTGGAGGCCAAGCTCACGGCCGCGCGCGAGCGCCAGCGCAGCCTGGTGAAGCGCCACATCCGCGCCGGGGAGCGCAAGCGCGCCCGCGACGAGGCGGGCCGGGCCGACTCCTCCGAGGCCATCCTCAAGTTCGAGCGCTTCGAGCGGCGCGTGGAGCGCATGGAGGCCGAGGCCGAGCTGGCCGGGCCGCGCTCCTCCTCGCGCACCCTGGAGGACGAGTTCGAGCTGCTGGAGGGCGCGGACTCCATCGAGGCCGAGCTGGAGGCCCTGAAGCGGGCCGGGACCGCCAAGGCCCAGGGCAATAAGGGCGAGAAGAGCGGCAAGGCCACCGAGTAGGCAGGCGGGGTTCGATTTGTCCGCCGCCGCCGCCTGCGCTATACTCACCCCGCTGGCCGCCACCCTGAGCCGCCTGGGTGACCAATTCGGCCAACTCGGTCAACTCGGCCAACTCGGCTACCTGGGCGGCATGGGCCACCCCGGCTACCAAGGAGCGTTCCACATGGGCCACTTTTTCGGATTCATCTTCCTCTTCCTGCTGCTGGGCCTGGGGCTGCTCGGGGCCGTGCTGGCGGGCATCGTGCGCCTGCTGCGCGGGGAGCCCCGCCGGGCCGAATCCCAGGAAGAGACGCGCATCATCCAGGAGATGTACAACACCATGAACCGGCTTGAGGAACGGGTGGAATCCCTGGAGACCATCCTCATCGAGCGCGACCGGGAGGAGAAGTCATGAGCCGTTTCGGAAGCGGGCGGGGCTGCCGCCAGGGTGGATTGTTTCGCGGCCGGGCCAGGCTCTCGGACCGCTTTGCCGGGCGCTACAACGACCGCTTCGCCAGCGGCCCGGGCGGCGCGGAGGCGGGCGGCTCGCCGGGCCCGCGCGGCCTGTTCGCCGGGCTCTACCGCTCGCGCCGGGGCATGATCTTCGGGGTCTGCAAGGGGCTGGCCGAGTCGTTCGACGTCTCGGTCAGGGCCGTGCGGATCATCACGGTCATCGCCTTCCTGTTCACGGGCATCTGGCCCGTGGGCGTGCTCTACCTGGTGGCGGCCATGCTGCTCAAGCCCGAGCCCGTGGTGCCCTTTGGCGACGAGGACGAGCGCGAGTTCTACGACTCGTACGCGGGCTCGCCCGCCGGGGCGCTCTCCCGGCTCAAGAAGCGCTTCGAGACGCTGGACCGCCGCATCCGGCGCATGGAGGACGTGGTCACCAGCCGCGAGTTCCAGTGGCAGCGCAAGTTCGACGCCGAACGCTGACGCGCCCCGCCAACAGCAGCGACAAAGGCCGGAGGGTTCGCCCCTTCGGCCTTTTTTCCTACCCTGTCGCCCTGCGTGGACGGCGGGCTGGACGGCGGGCTGGGATTGCCCTTCGCCCTCACACCATGCGTGAACGCCCCCTCCCCCTTCATGCCCGTGCGGCCAGCATCGGTTGCGGACAACAAAGGAAAAGGATACTGGATATACATTGTCAAACCGGAGGCATGCCCCAAATGCCAGGCCATGAAAGGCCTGACATTCGCGGAAAAGCCCGGCCCGGTGCACCCGAACTGCAAGTGCGAGGTGCGGTGGATATACACGCCGACCGTTGCGGCATACGGTCTTTTGCAGGGATTCGACGATGCGGCAGTTGAATCCTTCGGCTCGGGGCAGAAAATCACGGTCGAAATCCGCAACCTCGGGCCACTTCCGGCGGGCGCGAGGCTTTGGGTGGATAAATCAAGGGGCTGTCCTAGCTAACTAGGTTTTCTGCCGCTGGTTAATCCATTTTTTCAGTTGGTTGAGTAGCATTTTATGATCGCCACCATTGAACCGCCATTCGCACTCCTTAAGGAACAGGAAAAAGCT
>JBFWJM010000400.1:0-2701 GCA_050253205.1 Desulfovibrionaceae bacterium | reverse complement strand
GAGCGTCTCCATGCCGTCCATGCCGGGCATGTCGATGTCCAGGATGACCACGTCGTAGGGCGTCTTCTTGATCATCTCCAGGGCGGCGTCGCCGGAGTGGGCCACATCCGGGCTGACGCCGTAGAGGATGTGCAGGCGATCGGAGAGGATCCGGCAGAGATCCTTCTCGTCGTCCACGATCAAGAGCTTCATCTTGTCCATCCGTCCCTCCTTCTTGGGAACCGCCGGCAGAGGCCGGCGGGATCAGCCGTTGGTTCCTTCAGTCTTCCGTTCCGTCATGGGCAGGCGCACGCTGAAGCGCGCCCCCCGCCCCTTTTCACTGTAGATGGTGATGCGTCCGCCCAGGGCCTCCACCAGGCTCCAGCATATGGCCAGGCCCAGGCCCGTGCCCTTGCCGACCTCCTTGGTCGAGAAGAAGGGCTCGAAAATCCGTTGCTGGAGCGCGGGCTCCACGCCGGGCCCGGTGTCCGCGACCCGCATGACCGCCTCGCCGTCTTCCAGGGCCAGGCCCAGGCGCAGGACGCCGCCGGCCCCGCTCATGGCGTCCAGGGCGTTGTCCGCCAGATTGGAGAGAATCATCTCCAGGTCCGCCGGGGGGTGGGGCAGGGCCGGAAAGCCTTCCGGGATGTCCGTCTCCAGCCGCACGTTCAACTCCCGGGCACGTTCCTCGCGGCGGCGGAGCACCTCCGTCAGGAACTCCGGCGAGGTGGCCGCCCCGGGGGCGTCCGGCGCCCGGCGCAGGGTCAGCAGCTTGGAGGTGATGGCCTTGCAGCGCTCGGCCTGGGCGTGGATGCGCGCCACGGCCCGGAGCATCTCCGGTTTCTGGGGGCTGTCCGCGAACTCCTTGTCCTCCAGCAGATCCTCGATCCAGCCCGCCTCGTTGATCATGATGTTCAGCGGGTTGTTGATCTCGTGGGCCACTCCCTTGGCCAACTCGCCCAGCGCGGCCAGCTTGGCCGTCTCGGTCATGCGCAGGCGGGCCTGGCGGTGGCGGCGGCGGTCGGCGGCGTCCTCGATGGCCCGCGCCACGGCGGCGGTCCCGGCGGGCTTGACCAGGTAGTCCCTGGCCCCGAGCTTCATGCCGGTGACGGCCGTGTCCAGGCTGTTGTCGGCGGTGAGCAGGACGAATTCGGTCTGGGGCCGGAGCGCGTGAGCCGCGCGCAGCACCTCGAAGCCGTCCATGCCGGGCAGGCCCAGGTCCAGGACAACGACCTCGGAATCGGCCCGGCGGAGGGCCTCCAGGGCCTCCTCGCCGCGATAGGCCGTACGCACGGCGAATCCCCGGGCCCTGAGCCGCTCGGCCAGGGTGTCCGTGAAATCCCGTTCGTCGTCCACCAGCAGCACGGAGTTCATGCGCCGCCCCGTCCCCCGCGTCCCGGCGTCCGGGAGGCGGCCCGGATGCTGTCCAGCAGTTCCTCGATGTCCAGGGGTTTCTTGTGGTAGGCCGCCGCGCCCAGGCCCATGCAGGTCTCGCGTTCGGCGTCGGAGCCGTGCCCGGTGAGCATGATGACCCGGATGGCGGGCCAGCGGGACTTCACCTCGCGCAGCACCTCCGTGCCGCTCATGCCCGGCATGCGCAGGTCCAGGACCATGACCCCGGGTTCATCCTCCTCGATCAGCTCCAGGGCCCGCGCGCCGTTCAGGGCCACGCGGGGCTCGATGCCCCGCAGCCCGAGGCGCTCGGCCAGGGTGGTCACGAAGCCTTCCTCGTCGTCCACCAGCAGGAGCTTGATCTCGGACATGGCGCGCCTCCTAGTCCCTCGGCCCGGCGAGGGGGAAAGACAGCTCCAGGCAGCCCTCGGCGGCGGCCGGCCGCGCGCCGGTGCCGCGCAGGGCCTCGTCCAATCCGGCCACGGCCCCGGGCTCCAGGGCCAGCCCGTCCAGACAGAGACGGGCCACGGCCGCCCCGTCGCGGGCCAAGGCCACGACGTTCACCACCCGGCCGTCCGGGCCGGGCAGGCCGAAGAGGTGGGAGAGCCCCAGGAAAAGGGCGGTCATGGCCGGCAGGGTGCCGACCCCCACGGGGATGCCCCGGTCGGGCCCGGCGAGGCGGACCTCGGCGTTCTTCATGTGCGCCAGGCGTTCGGTGAGCTGGACCACGGCCCGGCAGCAGGCCGCCAGGTCGGAGTGGTCGAGCTGGTTGTCGTCCGGGGCGTGGGCCAGGCGGCCCATGGCCTCCAGGATGCCCTTGCCGCGCTCCACATGGCGGGTGATGTGCCCCACGGCCCGCTCCAGGGCGTCGCGGTGCTTGAAGGGCGTGTTTTTGTTGATTTCGAGAAGGTCGCCGACGAGGCCCGCCGACTCGCGGATGATGGCCAGCACGTTCTGCATGTCGTGCATGGCCATGGCCGTGACCGTGCCCATGAAGCGCGCTTCGCGCATGGTCGGCTCCCGGGGCTAGGCCCCGCCTCCGGCCGCGACGGCCTCGCCCAGCTTGGCGATGAGTTCGTCGAGATCCAGGGGTTTCATCATGTAGAAGAATGCGCCCAGTTTCATGCCCTCGATGCCGTCGCGGGTCTTGCCCTGGCCGGTGAGCAGGATGACCTGCACCCCCGGATGGCTTTCCTTGACCCGCCGGAGCACGTCCAGGCCCTTCATGCCCGGCATCATCACGTCCAGGACCATGACCTGGGGCGGGTCCTGGGCCACGGCCTTGAGCGCGGACTCGCCGTCGTGGGCCAGGCGGGGCGACATGCCGCGC
>JBFWJM010000399.1:0-2703 GCA_050253205.1 Desulfovibrionaceae bacterium | reverse complement strand
TCCCCCACGCTCCCGGGCCGACATTCCGTTTGACAGGCTCGGCCCGCCCCGGATAACGATGGGGATTCATCGTCAACCCCAACCATTCAGGAGTCCCTCCAATGGAACAGTTCGCGCGCGTCCACAGGCTTCCGCCGTATGTGTTCGCCACGGTCAACGAACTGAAGCACTCCATGCGCCAGCAGGGTGTGGACATCGTGGACCTTGGCATGGGCAACCCAGACGTGCCCACCCCGAAACACATTCTCGACAAGCTGGCAGACGCGGCATACAAGCCGGGCAACTCCCGTTACTCGGCATCCAAGGGCATCAAGGGCCTGCGCCGCGCCATTGCCGACTGGTACCAGCGCCGCTTCGACGTGGACCTCGACCGCGACCAGGAGGTCTGCGTGACCATGGGCGCGAAGGAGGGACTCGCGCACCTCGCACTGGTCATGCTCAGCCCGGGGGACGTGGTCCTCGCGCCCGACCCGGCCTACCCCATCCACCCGTTCGCCTGCATCATCGCCGGGGCGGACGTGCGCCGCGTGCCCATCGGCCCGGAGCGCGACTTCTTCGAGGACCTCGACCTGGCCATGCGCCACAGCTGGCCCCGGCCCAAGCTCCTGGTCATCAACTACCCGCACAACCCGACCACGGTCTGCGTGGACCTGGAATTCTTCCAGAAAGTGGTGGACTACGCCAAGGAGAACAAGCTCTACGTGATCCAGGACCTGGCTTACGCGGACTTCACCTTCGACGGCTACGAGGCCCCCAGCATTCTCCAGGCCAAGGGCGCCAAAGACGTGGCCGTTGAGTTCTTCTCGCTGACCAAGAGCTACTCCATGGCGGGCATGCGCGTGGGATTTTGTTGCGGCAACCGCGACATGGTCCAGGCGCTCACGCGGATCAAGAGCTACCTCGACTACGGCATCTACAACCCCATCCAGATCGCGGCGGCCGTGGCGCTCAACGGCGACCAGTCCTGCGTGAAGGAGATCATGGACATCTACCTGGACCGCCGCGACGCGCTCATCGAGGGCCTCTCCCGCGCGGGCTGGGAGGTTCCGGCCCCGCAGGCGACCATGTTCGTCTGGGCGGAGATACCCGATGAATTCAAGAAGCTCGGCAGCGTGGAATTCTCCAAGCTGCTGATCAAGGAGGCGGAGGTGGCCGTCTCGCCGGGGCTCGGCTTCGGCAACTACGGCGACGACCACGTGCGCTTCGCGCTGGTGGAAAACCGCCACCGCATCAACCAGGCGTGCAGAAGCCTGAAACGCTTCTTCGGCTAGGCCCCGCCCGCCGGAGAACAAACCACGGAGGCTGATGAATGGACAAGGTGTTCCTCGGTGTGGCCGGTTTCGGTACGGTTGGTACCGGGCTGGCCAAAATCCTCGCCGACAACGGCGACTGGATCGAGCGGCGGCTCGGGAAGCGCATCGCCATCAAGAAGGTACTCGTCCGAGACCTGAACAAGACCCGCGCGGCAAACGCGGGCGAGGAGGCGACCTTCACCACCCGTTCGACCGATCTCACCGACGACCCGGACATCGCCATCGTGGTGGAGCTCATGGGCGGCATCGACGCGGCCAAAGGGCTCATCGAGGACGCGCTGCGCGCGGGCAAGCACGTTGTCACGGCCAACAAGCACCTGCTGGCCAAGCACGGGCCCGAGCTCTTCGCCCTGGCGGCGGAGCGCGGCGCGGGGCTGTTCTACGAGGCGTCCGTGGCCGGGGGCATCCCCTCCATCGTGACCTTCAAGGAATCCCTGGCGGGCGACCGCGTCACGGACATCCTCGGCATCCTCAACGGCACGGCCAACTACATCCTGAGCGAGATGAGCGACACGAAGAAGAAGCTCGACTTCCAGGAGGCGCTACGCCAGGCCACGGAGCTCGGCTACGCCGAGGCCGACCCGACCATGGACATCGAGGGCCACGACACTGCCCACAAGCTCACGGTGCTCATCCGCCTGGCATTCGGCGTGGACTACCCCCTGGACGAGCTGCCCGTCACGGGCATCACCGGGGTGACCCCCGAGGACATCGCCTACGCCAGGGAGTTCGGCTACCGGGTGAAGCTCATCGCCGAGGCGAGAGACGTGGACGGTCGCATCGAGGCCGGGGTCTTCCCCGCCTTCGTCAAGCACACGTACCTGCTGGCGCGCGTGGGCGGCAACTACAACGCCATCCGCGTGACGGGCAACGCCGTGGGCCCGGTGATGCTCCACGGCCAGGGCGCGGGCGACCTGCCCACGGGCTCCGCCGTGCTGGCGGACATCATGGCCCTGGTGCGCTCCTGCGGCGCGCCGGACAACACCGGCTTTCGCAACGAGCCGCTGGAAAAGGCGCGCATCCTGCCCCCGGCCGAGACCCAGGGCCGCCACTACCTGCGCTGCCGGGTGGCGGACCGCCCGGGCGTCATGGCCGCCATCGCCCAGTGCATGGCCGACCACTCCATGTCCATCGCCCAGGCCGTGCAGAAGGGCGAGCCCGACCACGGCGTGGTGGACGTGGTCTTCCTGACCCACGAGGCATGCGGCGAAAGCCTCGCCGGAGCCATCGAGCAGATCAACGCCATGGACTTCCTCCAGGGCCCCCTGGTGCATTACCGGATTCTCTAGCAACCCCGACCACGGAATACGACAGAGCCCCGGCCGCAAGGCCGGGGCTTTTTCTCGCCCGCCAGGCGTCAAAAAAAGAACGCCTTCCCGCGCCGGGCGTG
>JBFWJM010000398.1:0-2709 GCA_050253205.1 Desulfovibrionaceae bacterium | reverse complement strand
ATGGATTCGTTACTGCGTTGGAGGATCGTCCTCGTGGTGATCGTCGTCCTGCTCGGGGCCGCCTGGGCCGTGCCGTCGCTGCCGGTGGTCAAGCACTCCGGGCTCGCCAAGTGGCTGCTGGGCGACCCGGTGAACCTGGGCCTCGACCTTCGCGGCGGCATCTACCTCACCCTGGAGGTGGACGCCGAAAAAGCCCTGGAAGGCAAGCTGGAAAGCCTCGCCGAGCAGGTCAAGTCGTACGGGGAGGAAGAGGGCTTCGGCTTTCTGAACCCCAAGGTCGTCTCGGAAAACACCGTCCAGCTTTCCCTGCATGACGCCTCCAAGAAGGCGGACATGGACGCCTTCCTCCAGGATTCGTTCAATATTTTCGAGGCGACCTCCACCCAGGAAGCCTCCGGTTCCTACCGCTACGACCTCGTGCTCTCCGAGGCGTACGTGGAGCAATACCTGCGCGACACCGTCCGCCAGACCGTGGACATCGTGCGCAACCGCATCGACCGCCGAGGCGTGGTGGAGCCCGACATCCGCCAGCAGGAAGGCGGGCGCATCCAGATCCAGCTGCCCGGCATGGAAAACGCCCACGAGGCCGTAAACGTGATCACCAAGATGGGTCACCTGGAGTTCAAGATCGAGACCGACGTCTCCCCGGCGGAGGCCGCATCCCGGCCCTCGGAGTTCGACATCCTCACCCCCAAGGGCGAGAGCCGCCAGATCGTGGTGCGCAAGGCCCCGGCGCTGACCGGCGAATACATCGCCGACGCGCGCGTGCAGTTCGACCAGAACCAGCAGCCCTACGTGGCCCTGAGCTTCGATTCCACGGGCGCGCGCCTCTTCGGAGAGATCACCGCCGCCAACATCCACCGCCGCATGGCCATCGTGCTCGACGGCGAGACGCACTCCGCCCCGGTCATCCAGGACGCCATCACCGGAGGCCGCGCGTCCATCACCGGCCGCTTCACCGTGCAGCAGGCCAACGACCTGGTGAACGTGCTCAAGGACGCGCTTCCGGCCCCGGTGGAGAAGGTGGCCGAGTCCACCATCGGCCCGACCCTCGGCCAGGAGTCCATCAACAAGGGCATCAACGCCGCGGCCATCGGCCTGGCCCTGGTGGTGGTCTTCATGGTCGCCTACTACGGCCTCTCCGGCATTTTCGCGGACGTGGTGCTCTGCCTGAACATCGTGCTCATCCTGGCGGGCCTGTCTGGCTTCGGCGCCACGCTGACCCTGCCGGGCATCGCGGGCATCATCCTGACCATGGGCATGGCCGTGGACGCCAACGTGATCATCTTCGAGCGCATCCGCGAGGAGCTGCGGCGCGGGCTCACGGCCAAGGCCGCAGTGCGCGAGGGCTTCGGCCGCGCCACGCTGACCATCCTCGACGCCAACGTGACCACGGTCATCGCGGCCATGATCCTCTACCAGTTCGGCACCGGCCCCATCCGGGGCTTCGCGGTGACGCTGACCCTCGGCATCATCACCTCCATGTTCACCGCCATCTTCGTCTCGCGCATCCTGTTCGACATCTATGCGGCGAAGCGCGACGGACAGAAGTCCTTCAGCATATAGGGAGTGGAGAATGGGACTGCAGATCATCAAACCGGACACCAGGATCAACTTCCTGGGCTACAGGAAGATCGCCTACGCCGTCTCGGGGCTGCTCATCCTCGTGAGCATCATCACCCTGCT
This sequence comes from Desulfovibrionaceae bacterium, assembly GCA_050253205.1. Lineage (GTDB taxonomy): Bacteria > Desulfobacterota > Desulfovibrionia > Desulfovibrionales > Desulfovibrionaceae > JAHJKV01. The sequence continues at coordinate 1,023 of JBFWJM010000398.1, read as the reverse complement.
GGCCCACGGCGGCCCGCGCTACGGCATCGATTTCGCCGGCGGCGTCATCGTCCAGGCCAAGGTCCACTCCGATACGGAGTACTCCTCCACCGCCGTCTCGGACGCGCTTGAGGCCACCGGCCTGCCCGGGCTCGTGGTGCAGGAGATTCTTGACGAGCACAACGAGTTCATGGTCCGGACCTCGGCTTCGGACGAGGACACGGAGTCCATCCGCGAGGCTGTTCAGACCACGCTCACCGAGGCGTTCCCCGGCACCACGGTGGAAATCCGCCGCACGGAGATGGTGGGCCCCAAGGTCTCCTCCGACCTGCGCACGAACGCCCTCAAGGCCATGTTCTACGCGGTGCTGCTCATCGCCATCTACATCTCCGGGCGCTTCGAGCAGAAGTGGATGCTGGCGGGCGTCATGGCCGTGGCCCTGTTCCTGGGGCTCACGGGGCTCGACTTCATCGGCGTACCCATGGCCCTGCTGATCCTCGGGGCCCTGACCATTGCCGTGGGGCTGTGCTGGTACCTGAAGCTCAACTACGCGCTGGGCGCGGTGGTGGCGCTCATCCACGACGTGACCATCACCATCGGGGTGTTCTCCCTGCTGAACAAGGAGTTCGACCTCACCACCATCGCCGCGCTGCTGACGATCATCGGCTACTCGCTCAACGACACCATCATCGTCTTCGACCGCATCCGCGAGAACCTGCGCGGACGCATCAGCGACTCCTTCGCCAAGACCATCAACATCTCCGTGAACCAGACCCTCTCGCGCACGGTGCTCACCTCGGGCACCACCCTGCTGGTGGTCGTGGCCCTGGCGGTGTTCGGCGGCGGCGCCATCCACGACTTCGCCCTGGCCCTGCTCATCGGCATCGGCGTGGGCACCTATTCCTCCATCTTCGTTGCCAGCCCGATCCTGCTCGGTTTCGGTCCCTCGTCCTCGGACCTGGAAGAAGCGGAGAATACCAACTAGCCGCGCATATTGGAAAACCATCGGCCCCTCGGTTCACGGAGCCGAGGGGCCTTTTTCTT
>JBFWJM010000397.1:0-2727 GCA_050253205.1 Desulfovibrionaceae bacterium | reverse complement strand
CCCGCTCGGCGGCGGCGAGGGCCGCAGCTCCGGCGGCCGCCATCCCTGCTCCCCGTGGGGCTGGCCGACGAAGGGCTACAAGACCCGCAACAAGCAGAAGGCATCGTCCAAGCTTATCGTCAAGCGCCGCGGACAGAAGTAGGAGTTTCAAGTCATGCCGAGATCGCTGAAAAAAGGTCCCTTTGTGGACGGTCACCTGGTGAAGAAGGTCGAGCGTGCCACCGAGTCCGGAGACCGCCGCGTCATCCAGACATGGTCGCGCCGCTCCACGATTCTGCCCGAGATGGTCGGAATGACCTTCGCCGTGCACAACGGGCGCAAGTTCATCCCCGTGTTCGTCACGGAGAACATGGTCGGGCACAAGCTTGGCGAGTTTTCGCCCACCCGCACCTTCTTCGGCCACGCCGCCGACAAGAAGAAGTAGGGAGAGGATACATGGAAGCCAAAGCAATCGCCAAATTCGTGCGCATATCCGCCCGCAAGGTTCGCCCCGTTGCCGACAACATCAAGGGCAAGCCGGTGGAAGACGCGCTGAACCTGCTCAAGTTCACGCCCAAGAAGGCGGCGGACGAGTTGCAGAAGGTCCTCTACTCCGCCGTGGCCAATGCCGAACAGCAGCCGGGCGTGGACGTGGACAACCTGAAGGTATCCCAGGTGCTGGTGAACGAGGGGCCGACCTGGAAGCGCATCAGCCCGCGGGCCATGGGCCGTGCCTACCGCGTGCGCAAGCGCACCAGCCACATCACCATCGTCGTGAAGGAAATGTAGTATGGGCCAGAAAGTTCATCCGTACGGTTTTCGTCTGGGATACAATAAGAATTGGCTGTCCCGCTGGTACAGCGCCAAGAGCTATCCCGAATTCGTCTACGAGGACGACAAGATCCGCAAGTGGGTCAAGAAGACCCTGTTCCAGGCCGGCATCTCGCGCATAGAGATCGAGCGGCCCGGTAACAAGGTCCGCCTGATCATCCATACCGCGCGTCCGGGCATCGTCATCGGCCGCAAGGGCGTGGAGATCGAGAAGCTGCGTGAGGATCTGAAGCGGGAGTTCCAGCGTGATTTCACCATCGAGGTGAACGAGATCCGCCGTCCCGAGATCGACGCCCAGCTCGTGGCCGAGAACGTGGCCGTCCAGCTGGAGCGCCGCGTGGCCTTCCGCCGCGCCATGAAGCGGACCCTCGGCCTGGCGCGCCGCTTCGGCGCCGAGGGCATCAAGGTGTTCTGTTCCGGTCGTCTGGCCGGAGCCGAGATCGCCCGCAGCGAATGGTACCGCGACGGTCGTGTGCCCCTGCACACCCTGCGCGCCGACATCGACTACGGCTATGCCATCGCCCGCACCACCTACGGCGTCATCGGCGTCAAGGTGTGGATTTTCAAGGGTGAGATTCTTGACCAAGAGGTTGAATAGCAATGCTTACTCCCCGGAAAGTCAAATACCGCCGGAAGCAGAAGGGACGCCTGCGCGGCAAGGCGCAGCGCGGCAGCACCATCGCCTTCGGCGAGATCGGCCTGAAGGCCCTGGGCCACGCCAAGCTGACCAGCCAGCAGATCGAGTCCGCCCGTGTCGCCATCATGCGTCACATCAAGCGCGGCGGGAAGGTCTGGATCCGTGTGTTCCCCGACATGCCCGTCACCAAGAAACCCGCCGAAGTCCGCATGGGCAAGGGTAAAGGCTCTCCCGAGGGCTGGTGCGCCCCGGTGAAGCCCGGCCGCGTCCTCTACGAGGTCACCGGCGTGAGCCTGGAGCTCGCCAAGGAAGCCCTCAAGCGCGCCTCCTACAAGCTCCCCGTGAAGACGGCCATCGTGGTCAAGGAGGGTCTGGAATAATGCTGCAGATCAAAGAAATCAAAGAGATGGACGAGGGCAAGCTCCGCGAAGCCCTGGCCGAACAGCGCAAGGCGCTCTTCGACTCCCGCTTCCAGCACGCCACCGCGCAGCTGGAAAACACCAAGGCCATCCCTGAGACCAAGAAAACCATCGCCCGCATCCTCACCGTGATGCGTGAACGTGACATGGGAGCATAGAGATGGCCGAGCTTTCCTACAAGGGCAACCGCCGCACGCTTATCGGGCTGGTGCTCTCCGACAAGGCCGACAAGACCATCGTGGTGCAGGTCGAGACCCTGGTGAAGCACCCGTTGTTCAAGAAGTACATCCGCCGCCGCACCAAGTTCATGGCGCATGACCCCGAAAATGCCTGTGGCATCGGCGACAAGGTCCAGATTGTGGAATGGCGTCCGCTGTCCCGCCGCAAGCGGTGGCATCTGAAGTCGATCATCGAGAAAGCCAAGTAAGAGGGCGAGCGCAATGATCCAGGTAGAATCCAAGCTCGACGTGGCGGACAACTCCGGCGCAAAAAAGGTCGCGTGCATCAAGGTGCTCGGCGGCTCGCGCCGCCGCTATGCCACCGTCGGCGATATCATCAAGGTCTCCGTCAAGGAGGCGATGCCCCACTCGAAGGTGAAGAAGGGCGACGTGCTGCAGGCCGTCATCGTTCGCACCAAGAAGGAAGTGGGCCGCCCGGACGGAACGTTCATCAAGTTCGACAGCAACTCCGCTGTGCTGCTGAACAACTCCGGTGAGCCCATCGGAACCCGTATCTTCGGCCCCGTGGCCCGTGAACTTCGCCAGAAGAATTTCATGAAGATCGTTTCCCTGGCTCCGGAAGTGCTCTAGGGATGTGCGCCATGAAGTGCAAGATCAGAAAAGACGACAAGGTGATGGTCAT
>JBFWJM010000396.1:0-2736 GCA_050253205.1 Desulfovibrionaceae bacterium | reverse complement strand
CCCGAAGACCTCTTCCTGGGCGATGCGGTGCTCGGGCCGGACGCCCTCCACGATGGTCAGGGGGGCGTAGCAGTCTCCGGCGGGAGCGTCGGTGCGCTTGACGAGCACCTTGCCCTCGGACTCGGCGATGGCGATGTACTTCATGACGTTTTCGCGGGCCGCGCGGTCCACCACCGGACCCATGGAGTTGGCCGGGTCTTCGGACGGGCCGATCTTCAGGGAGTTGGCGGCGTCCTTGAGGCGGTTCACGAAGCGCTCGTAGATGGCGTCCAGGACGATGACCCGGGAGCAGGCCGAGCACTTCTGGCCCTGGAAGCCGAAGGCCGAGTAGATGACGCCGGACACGGCCTCGTCCAGGTCCGCGTCGTCGTCGATGATGATGGCGTTCTTGCCGCCCATCTCGGCGATGACCTTCTTGCACTGGGCCTGCCCGGACTGGACCTTGGCGGCCTTCTCCTGGATGCGCAGCCCCACTTCCATGGAGCCGGTGAAGGCGATGACGGCCACGTCGGGGTGCTCCACAATATAGTCGCCGATGACCGAGCCCCGGCCCGGGGTGTAGTTGAACACGCCGTCGGGCAGCCCGGCCTCCCTGAAGAGTTCCACGAGGTTCCAGCCGATGGCCGAGGACAGGCCCGAGGGCTTGTAGACCACGGGGCAGCCGGAGACGATGGCCGCCGCGACCATGCCGATGCTGATGGCCAACGGGAAGTTCCAGGGGGCGATGACGGCGGCCACGCCCTTGCCCTGGTAGAAGTAGTGGTTCAACTCGCCGGGGGCGCGGCCCATGCGCCGGGGCTCACCCAGGCGGATGGCCTCGCGGGCGTAGTATTCGAGGAAGTCGATGGCCTCCCCGACGTCGGCCCAGGCCTGATCCCACTGCTTGCCGACCTCCAGGACCTGGAGCGCGGAGAGCTCGAAGGCGCGACGGCGGGCCGCGGCGGCGGCGTCCAGGAGCACCTGGGCGCGCTTTTTCGGCTCCACATCGCGCCACGTGAGATAGGCGGCCTTGGCGGCGGCCAGGGCCTGGTCGATCTCGGGCTTGCCCGCCTGGCAGACCGTGGCCACGACCTCCGAGGGCTTGGCCGGGTTGTAGGAATCCAGGGTGTCGGAGGTGGTCACCTCCTTGCCGCCGATGAACAGGGGATAAGTACGGCCGAAGCCCTTGCGCACCTCGGCCAGGGCGGTGACGAAGCCCTGGCGCATGGACGGCAGGGTGAAGTCCGCGCTCTCGAAGTTGGCGAAGGGGGGGATTTCGCCCTTGAGCCCCTGTATGCCCGGGCGCGGGGGCCGAGACTTCAGGGCCAAGGCGGCGCGCTCGCGGTCGGCGGTGGCTTCCGGGTTCTCCATGAGCCGCTCCACGTCGGCGGCCTCGGCGAAGCTCTGGCGCAGGAAGGACTCGTTGGCCGTGTTCTCCAGCAGGCGGCGCACGAGATAGGCCATGCCGGGGATGAGGTCGCCGTAGGGGCAATAGAGGCGAACGCGGCGGGCCACGTTGCGCAGGCCCTTGCGCACGGGCTCGGCCATTCCGTAGAGCACCTGGAACTCGTAGCGCTCCTCGGGCACGTTCAGGGCCTTGGCCATTTCCATGACGGCGGAGATGGTGCGGATGTTGTGCGAGGCGCAGGCGTAGTGGCAGATGTCGTGGTTTTCCAGGATGAAGCGGGCGACGCGCTCATAGGCCGCGTCGGTGTCGGCCTTGACGGTGTAAACCGGCACTTCCCAGCCGTTCTGCATGGCCACCACGGTTTCGTAGTCCCAGTAGGCGCCCTTGACCAAGCGTATGGAGATGGGCAGCTTTTCGGCCCGGGCCCAGGAGATGAGGTCGGCCACGTCCTTGTCGGTGCTCTTCAGGTAGCACTGGAAGACGATGCCCAGGTTCGGGTAGTCGCGATGCTCGGGGGCCGAACGCAGGCGCTTGTACAGCTCGATGGTCATCTCCTTGTACTTGAGCTGCTCCATGTCGATGCACAGGAACCCACCCATCTCCTTGACCAGGCGGTAGATCGGCTCCACGCGCCGGGCGATGGCCTCAACCGATCCGGGTATGTCGGCGGGCTTGGACTGGGAGTAGAAGCAGGTGGGTTTGATGGCCACGTTGACCCTGGGCGCGTGGCCCCAGTCCAGGTCGCCCGAGGCGTCCAGGGCGTCCCACTTGCGCTGCTCCTCCTTGATGGCCCGAAGCACCTCCATGTAGCCCGCCTGGTAGGCGTCGGCTTCCGCCTCGTTCATGGTGGCCTCCCCCAGGAGGTCGATGACGAAGGCGAAGCCGTCCTTGCGGAGCTTCTTGATGCCTTTCACGGCCTCGGAGGCCTTTTCGCCGATGATGAACTGGCGGGCCATGCCCTCGATGTTCGAACGGATGGTCTTGTGCAGGACCTTGGCCACCAGCCCACCGGCGAAACCGGTCTTGGACGCGCCCCACTTGAGCACGTCCGGGATCTCGCCCGCGTTCTCGCCGGTGAAGTACTCTTCGATGTGCCGGGAGAGCGAGTCCGAGGTGGTGAGATAGGGCAGCACGTCCACGAAGCGGAACATCTGGACCTTGAAGGCCTCGTTCTTCATGGCCCAGTCCATGACCTTGCCGGTCCACCAGCCCTTGTTGAAGATGGACGGAGCCTCGCCCGCGATGCTCGTGAAGAATTCCTTGCCCCGGCTCACGATGCGGGGCTCCAGAACCTGCCTGTCGAGAGTCATGCCGTTACTCCTTGCTTGCCTCGCCGCCTTGCAGCGGCA
>JBFWJM010000395.1:0-2745 GCA_050253205.1 Desulfovibrionaceae bacterium | reverse complement strand
GTGTTTCAGCACCCGGACGACCAGCTGTTCATGCCCACGGTCATCGAGGACGTGGCCTTCGGGCCGCTGAACCTCGGCCTCTCCCCGGCGGACGCGCGAGAGAAGGCCCTGCGAACCCTGGAGGCGCTGGGCATCGGCCACTTCGCCGAGCGGGTCACGCATCGGCTCTCCGGAGGGGAGAAGCGCCTGGTGGCCCTGGCCACGGTCCTTTCCATGGACCCGGAGGCGCTCATCCTCGACGAGCCCACCAACGACCTCGACCCGGACACGCGCCACAGGCTCGTGCACCTGCTGCGCGGCCTGCCGCAGAAGCTGCTCGTGGTTTCGCACGACTGGGACTTCCTCGACAAGGTGGCGGACGCCATCGCCGTGCTTGATGGAGGGAAAGTGACCTGGCGGGATTTCGCGGTGCTGCATGTCCACAAGCACGCGCACCTGGGCGGAGACGCCGACCACCACCACGAGTAGGGGGCGTATTTTAGCCCAGTAGGCGTTCATTTGCCTTCAGCACCCTAAAGATATCTCAATTTCTGCCGAAGGAGCACGAAAGGGGAGTAGACCCCGGAGGCTCCATGGCCCTTTCCAGCGACGAAAAGAATTTCATCTTCGAGTATTCGCAGCAGCTCCTGACCCAGGATTTGCTGACCAGCGCGTATCTCTCCAACTCCGGCGTGGGCCGCTCCCTGCGCGACATGGTGCTGGCCCGACAGCCCGTGCAGCCCCTGACCAACCCCTACGAGGAGGCCATCACCGGCACCATGCGCGCCGACGCCGCCGCCGTGCGCCAGAACGCCCGCAACGTGGCCGAGGCCGCGGACATGATGTCCACCGCCAAGTACGCCGTGGGGCAGATCAAGGACGCCCTGGACCAAATGGAGGACATCATCGACCAGATCAACACCGGGGAGCTGGACGCATCCAGCTCCGTGGTGCAGGGCGAGTACGATGCGCTCAAGGAGAAGATCGACGGCATCATTGCGAATACCGATTTCAACGGCATCTCCATGCTGGATTCATCCAAGTGGGGCACGGAGCAGATCGACGTGAACGGCGCGGTCTGGATCCAGTCGCAAAAAGACGGCGGGTTCAACATCACCTTCAACGCCCTGGACGGCCTGGCGAACCTGGGCGACCTGCTGGGCAGCAGCCTCGCGGACAGCGGCGACCGGGCCACGCAGCTCGGGTACGTGCAGTCCTTGCAGAGCAGCGTGGACGCCGTGCTCGACCGCTACACCGCCAAGGAATCGAGCCTCTCCTACGAGGCGTCGCAATTGGAGTCGCAGGCCGTGGTGCTCGACCAGGCCGTGGACAATCGCAAATCCAGCGGGCTCTCCGCAGAGGACATCCTGCTCAATCTCATCCTCAGCGACACGGGCCGATTGGTGGACGAGAGTTCCTGAGCAGGTCCCTGCGCACGCCGGAGCGCAGGGCGCCCCGCGCAAGGCACCATAAAAAAGGGCCGGAGAGGTGATCCCCGGCCCTTCAAGCATTTCGCGATGTCCGCGTCTAGGAGCTTTTGGGCTGGGGATTGTCGAAGCTCACGGAGAGGATTTCGTATTCGACCTTCCCCTTGGGAACCTCGATGATGACCTCGTCGCCCTCCTCCTTGCCGAGCAGGGCGCGGCCCACAGGCGAGATGATGGAGATGGACCCGGCGTAGAAGTCCGTCTCGTCCGGGCCCATGAGCACGTAGGTGGAGACTTCCTCGGTCTCGATGTTCTCGATCTCCACCGTGGCCGAGAAGGCCACGCGGCTGCCGTCCATCTCGGCGGGGTCGATGACGTTGTAGTAGGGCATGCGCGACTGGATGAAGTCGATCTTCGCCTCCAGCCAGCCCTGGCGCTCGCGCGCGGCGTGGTAGCCCGCGTTCTCGCTCAGGTCGCCTTCCTCGCGAGCCTCGGCGATGGCCTGGATGATGCCCGGGCGCTCGGCCTTGAGCTTTTCGAGCTCCTCTTTCTTCAGTTCGTACCCGGCCTTGGAAATGGGAATGTTTTCCATGAGTTGAGTTCCTTGCTGAGTTGACCCTTGCTGACGATAAAAAAATAAGAGTTGCCGCGACCTCGAAGGGGCCCGGCAACGTAATGGGTAACGTGCTCCAGGGATTATCTTTAAATCAAACCGAGTTGCCGGTCAAGCCAAAGTGGCTTCGGGAGCATGGGAAGTGAGGCGAATACGCCGATGGTGCACCATCCAGGTGGAAAACAATCCCTGGACGCGGCCGGAGAGCGGGAAAGGGGCGGCCGGGCCGCCCCGCCCAAACATTCCAGGCTGCTCCGCTACCAGGAGAGCGTCACGGTATCATCCTTGAACAATGCGCCGCCCGTGAGGTCAGGGTTGCCGAGGCGGGCACCCTGGCAGAAATCCTCCACCGGAACGCCAAAGGCCTTGCTGCACGTGGGGCAGACCAGCACCGTGGCCCCGGCTGCGGCCACCTCCGCCAGGATGGCCTGGTGCTCCGCGAAGGCCTCGGCGTTCTTCTTGCTGGCCACCAGCACGCCGTGGTCGTTGAGGAAGATGGTCAGCGGGTGGCCGCGCTGCATCTGCGAACGGCCGAAGCCGATGGCCATGAGCGCGCGGTGCGGGTCGTTGCTGGTCATGTTGATGAACAGGGGGGAATCGCCCCCTGCAAAGGCCGGGACTGCGGAAAGGGCGGCCAGGAACAGGACGGCGGCGATGAAGCGGGAAAAGGCTCTGTGCATGGGTGCTCCCTTGGGTTTGGTCCAATATGTATCGCAACCCACATGT
>JBFWJM010000394.1:0-2752 GCA_050253205.1 Desulfovibrionaceae bacterium | reverse complement strand
GCCTGCTGGAGAAAATTGAGGTTCTGGCCAGCGAGGAATATCGGTTCATGGAGGTCTGCGGCACGCACACCGTGGCCATCTTCCAGTCCGGCCTGCGCTCGCTTCTGCCCGAGACCATCGTCCACCTCTCCGGCCCGGGCTGCCCGGTCTGCGTCACGCATGAATCCGAGGTCAACGCCTTCATCGACCTCGCCGGGAAGGACGGCGTGATCCTCGCCACCTTCGGCGACCTCATGCGCGTTCCCGGGCACGGCGGCACCAGCCTCAAGAAGGCCCAGGCCGACGGCGCGCGCATCAAGGTGGTCTACTCCCCCCAGGACGCCCTGAAGCTCGCCGAGGACCACCCCGACGACACCGTGGTCTTCATCGGCGTGGGCTTCGAGACCACGGCCCCGACCATCGCCGCCACCTGCCTCATGGCCCGCCAGCGCGGCATAGGCAACTTCCAGGTCCTCTCCTTCCACAAGGTCGTGCCGCCCGCCCTCGCTGCCCTGCTCTCCGACCCCGAGGTCCGCATCGACGGCTTCATCATGCCCGGGCACGTCTCGGCCATCATCGGCATCGAGCCCTACGCGGTGGTGCCGAGGCAGTTCGGCAAGTCGAGCGCGGTGGCCGGGTTCGAGCCGCTGGACATCCTCCAGGCGCTGCACTTCCTGCTCACCTGCCGGGCCGAGGGCACGCCCCGCTCCGAGAACCTCTACCGCCGCATCGTCAAGGACGGGGGCAACCCCCGCGCCCGCGAGGTGCTGGCCCAGGTCTTCGAGCCGTGCGACGCGCTCTGGCGAGGCCTGGGGCTGATTCCCGGTTCGGGCCTCGAATTCCGCGCCGAGTACGAGGCCATGGACGCCAAGAAGCATTTCGGCATCGAGATCGTGGAGCATCCGCCCCTGCCGGGCTGCCGCTGCGGCGACGTGCTCAAGGGCAAGCTCCAGCCCTCCGGCTGCCCGTTGTTCAAGAAGGCCTGCACCCCGGCCACGCCAGTGGGGCCCTGCTTGGTCTCCACCGAGGGCTCCTGCGCCGCGTACTTCAAATACTCCATGGACTGATCCAATGAGCGACAAGGTTCTCCTCGACTACGGCTCCGGCGGCCGCGCCTCACAGCGGCTCATCTCCGACCTCTTCGTCAAGCACCTGGGCAACCCCGAGCTGGAGCGCCTGAACGACGCGGCCCTGCTCGCGCCCAAGGGGCGCATCTCCATTTCCACAGACACCTTCACCGTGGACCCCATCTTCTTCCCGGGCGGGGACATCGGCCGCCTGGCCGTGCACGGCACGGTCAACGACGTGGCCATGCTCGGCGCCGTGCCGCGCTGGCTCTCCTGCGCCTATATATTGGAAGAGGGCCTGCCCATGGCCGACCTGGAGCGCATCGTGGCCTCCATGGGCGAGGCCGCGCGCCACGCCGGGGTCAACGTGGTCACCGGGGACACCAAGGTCGTGCCCCGGGGTGCGGTGGACAAGATATTCATCAACACCACGGGTGTGGGCGAGGTCATCAAGGAGCCGACCCCGGCCGGGGACCGCGCCCGGCCCGGCGACGCCGTGATCATCTCCGGCACCATGGGCGACCACGGGCTGACCATCCTCGGCACGCGCGAGGGCCTCTCCTTCGAGGCGGACGTGCGCTCCGACTGCGCCAGCCTCAACCACCTGCTCGTGAAACTCGTGCGCGAACTGCCCGACGTGCACGTGCTGCGCGACCCCACGCGCGGCGGCCTGGCCACCACCCTGAACGAGATCGCCGCCAGCTCCAAGGCGGGCATCGACCTCCAGGAAACCGCCATCCCCGTGCGCCCGGCCGTGGCCGGGGGCTGCCAGATTCTCGGCATGGACCCGCTCTACCTCGCCAACGAGGGCAAGTTCATCTGCATCGTGCCCGGCGAGGACGCAGACCGCGCCCTGGCGATCATGCGCGCCGACGAACTCGGCCAGGACGCCGCGAGGATCGGTACCGTCACCGCCGAGAACCCGGGCAAGGTCATCCTCACCACCCAGTTGGGCGGCAAGAGGCTGCTCAACATGTTGGAGGGGGAGCAGCTCCCAAGAATCTGCTAGGGCCGCGCCTGGCGCTTCACCCCCGTTGAACGGCCCTCCATCCGCTGATGGGGCGGATTGCTTCGTTGCGGGGAGCGCATCGGCCCGGTCTCGTGGTTTCTCTTCTGGCCGATGCAGATCAGAGTCTTCAGATCGCCGCCCGCGCAGGGCCGCGCCTTGCGCTCCAGCCCGTTGAACGGCCCTGCATCTGTTGATGGGGGCGGCTCGCTTCATTGCCGGGAGCGCATCGGCTCTTCATATATGATAGAGCCAGCCACTGGTTTCCTTCCGCAACGTGCTATCGACAAGCAAGCGCAGCAATCGGCAGAAAACACCTACCGACAAGCTTCCCGAAAGCAGCTTTGAGGCTGCCGTTCTCCCCCAAGGACGCGAGAAAATCTGATGCGAATTTCAGGAATAGCGCATAATATATTGATATTACAGACTTTTGGTTCGATCTGCTTTTTCGCAAAAATCATCGAAACCCCCTTGCCAGGGAGATATGATAATGGTACTCATTCCTAACAAGAATGATTCCTGTTAACCAACCCCAAGGAGATAGCAATGGAAACCAGCTTCCCTCTCATCGGCGACAAACTGCCCCAGATGACCGTCACCACCACCAAGGGCAAAATGACCCTGCCTGACGACCTGTCCGGCAAGTGGTTCGTACTCTTCTCCCACCCGGCGGACTACACCCCCGTGTGCACCACCGAGT
>JBFWJM010000393.1:0-2753 GCA_050253205.1 Desulfovibrionaceae bacterium | reverse complement strand
TCCTCGACCTTGTACACGTAGTCCCAGTGTTCGCGGCACTCCTCCAGGCGCATGCGCGGGCCGAATATCTGCCGCCAGAGCATGGCCAGGCACTCGGGGATGCGCGTGAACCGGCCCACCGCGGGCAGCAGCGGGCAGTTGTTCCAGTCGTAGTCGCACCAGGGGCCGATGGGCGCCCAGCAGACCGTTTCCGGCTTGGTCTGGCGTATCCAGACCAGCCCCTCGGCAAAGGCCCATTCCAGGCCGTAGGGCTCGGCCCAGCCGAAGACGTTGGCCAGGGCGAAGTCCGAGGTCACCAGCTGGGGACAGCTGGCCAGGATCTTGTGGTACTCGTCCTGGCGGTCAAGGCTTACAGGCTCGTATGGTAGCGGGGTGGGGCCCATTGGGCAGCTCCTTGGATTTGCGTTTTTTTTGGGCGTACAGGGAGAAGCGCGACCAGTCCCGGCGCTGGTACAGAAAGGCCAGGATCATGCACTGCAGCACCTGGGAGGCGAACATGCCGATCCAGATGCCCTCGGCGTTGCCCAGGACATGATAGCCCAGCCACCAGGCCAGGGGAATGCGCACCAGCCAGGACGAAATGGTCAGGCTCCAAAGGTTGTAGAGCGTGGCCCCGGCCCCGTTCAGGGAGCCGACCAGGACCATGCCCACCACGGTGAAGGGGCTGGACAGCAGGTTCCAGCGCAGATAGCCCACGGCCTCGGCCGCCACCACGTGGTCCGCCGCGAAGAAGGTCGTGACTTCGCCGACGTAATGCCAACAGACCAGGGCCATGACCGAGATGGCCGCCGTGCCGATGAGCGCGATGCGCCAGCCGAAGGCCTTGGCCGTTCGGGAATCGCCCGCGCCCAGGAAGTGGCCCACCAGGATGCTGGCCGTGAAGTTGAAGGCCATGGCCGGCAGGAAGAGGATGGCCTCGATGCGGTTGCCCACGGTCAGCCCGGCCAGGGCGGTTTCGCCGCCCGAGGGGATGGCCCCGGTGAGCGAGAAGATGACCAGGTAGGACAGGTTCCAGACCGAGGACATGAGCGCCACGGGCCAGGCCACCTTGAACAGGTAGGGGGCGGCCTTCCGGACCCAGCGCCAGGGCGCGAAGCTCTCGCGCCGGAGCATGCCCCCACGCGCCAGCTGGACCAGGTTGAAGACCGCGCCCAGACTCACGGAGCCGAAGGTGGCCCAGGCCAGGCCCTGGTAGCCCAGCACGGGCAGGCCCCAGTAGCCCAGGCCCAGGCCCAGGTCGGCCACGGTGTTCAGCCCGGTGACCAGGATCATGCAGTAGAGCGGCTGGAGCACCTGCTTCTGGGCCCGGTAGATGGCGTTGGTGATGAGCAGCAGGAAGTGCGAGGGCAGCACCAGCACGTAGATGTCCAGGAAATAGGAGGTCACCGGCCGGATGGACTCCGGGGTGTTCAGGGCCGAGAGCAGGGGCTCCTTGGCCAGCAGCCCGGCCGCCAGGATGAGCAGGCCGAAGGCCAGGGACAGCTCCAGACACAGCCCCACGTAGCGCCGCACCCGGTGCCACTTGCCCGCGCCCACGGACTGGCTGATGGCGGCCACCGCGCCGTTGGCCGTGGCGATGGCGATGATCAGGAAGAACATGACCAGCTGGGTGATCTGGCCCAGGGAGGCCTGGACCGAGGCGTCCATGCGCCCGGCCGTCCAGACGTCCACCGCGCCGATGAGGAAGTGGGCCAGGGTCATGAGGATCTGCGGCCAGGCCAGCCTCCAGATGGTGCGGTAGGGCGTGCTCGATATGTCCGCCCGCTCCCGGGGAGTGGGCGGCGCGAACGAGGCGGCGGGGGACTTGGAGCGCATCCGAAGCAGTCTAATCACTTGTCCGGGTTTGCCAAGGGGGAGTTTGCACCTTTGTCCCTGACGGAGTATGATGGGGCATGGACAACAATCATCCCGTTCACCTGGGCATCAAGCTGTGGATCGAGTCCGACGACGGAGCCCTGCTGGGTCCGGGCCGCCTGGCCCTGCTGGAAGGGGTGCGCCGGTTGGGTTCCTTGAACAAGACCGCGGCCGAGATGCGCATGTCCTACCGCAAGGCCTGGGGACGGCTCAAGGACGCCGAGAATCGCCTGGGCCAGCCTCTGGTGGTGGCCGCTGGCGGCCGCAAGGGCTACGACCTGACCGAGCTGGGCAACCGCCTGGTGGACGAGTACCTGGCCTGGCAGGCCGAGGTGGAGAACTTCGCTCTGGAGCGCGCCCGGGCTCGTTTCCCGTGGGCCCTGGACGACGTGTCGTCCTAGCCTCGGCTCTCTAATTCTTCTCGAACTGCGACCCGGAATGGGTGTGGTGCGCGTCGCCGCCCTCGTGGGCGTGGGCGTGGGTGTGGACCACGGCCTCGCCGGGCTGGATGCGGCCGTCGCGCAGGACCAGGATGGTCTCCGTGGTCTTGGACAGGAAGTCCGGCTCGTGGGACACGGCCAGGATGGCCACGTTCAGGCCGTTTAAGACGTCGATGATGTGCGAGCGGGTGGACTGGTCAAGGCCGTTGGTGGGCTCGTCCAGGAGCAGGGCCTCGGGGCGCATGGACAGCACCGTGGCCAGGGAGACGAGCTTCTTCTCGCCGCCGGAGAGGCGGTAGGGCGGCCGCTCCTCGTAGCCCTTGAGCCCCAGGCTCTCCAGGGTCTCCAGGGCCCGTTCCCGGGCCTCCTCCTTGGACAGCCCCTGGTTCAGCGGGCCGAAGGCCACGTCCTCCAGCACGGTGGGGCAGAATAGCTGGTCGTCCGCGCTCTGGAACAGGA
>JBFWJM010000392.1:0-2753 GCA_050253205.1 Desulfovibrionaceae bacterium | reverse complement strand
AGCTTTTTCCTGTTCCTTAAGGAGTGCGAATGGCGGTTCAATGGTGGCGATCATAAAATGCTACTCAACCAACTGAAAAAATGGATTAACCAGCGGCAGAAAACCTAGTTAGCTAGGACAGCCCCAAGGAAAAACCCAAAGATCAAGTTCAGCATTTTCATTGGCGGGGTCGTTAGTCTTCTTTTTGGTTTCCTCCATCTGGTATTGCCCTTTTATTGGAATACATACTTTACGCGCTCGAAAGAAGACAAGGACAACTGGTTCGCCACAGGCGAAATCATTGTAGGGCTCGTACTTCTGTTCATCGCCTGGCGCTGGCGGTTCGACCCCGGGGACGACGAATTCATCTGCCCAGAATGCGAATCCTTGCTCGCCCGGAAAGAATTGAAGGCATCCGGTGGAGCTTACCGCTGCCCGCACGACGGCTCGCCCATGGAACCACTGGAGGGCTACTACGAGCGCCACCCCGAGCGGCGGGACGGGCCCGTGACGCCCAACCAATAAGCAACCGCAGCACAATCCGAGGTCGGGGCATGGCGACATGCTCCGGCCTTTCGCCTGCCTTCCGGGCCATGCCCACCGTTGCCGACGAACGCGGAAACGTTGTACAGGAAATCCGGTACGACAGCTTCGGGCGCATCCGAAGCGACAGCAACCCCGAGCTGTTTGTGCCCATCGGCTTTGCCGGGGGGCCGGACGGCCATTCCCGGCCCCGGGCCTGGGGGGCCGCGCCAGAGCCGACCATGGCCTCCGGCTGACCAGGGCGCATACAAAAACCCGGCCCGATCATGCTGACCGGGCCGGGTTTGTTTCGTCATTGGCCGAAGTGGCAGGAAGGCTATTCGCCCTCTTTCTTCTCCCTGAGCTTGATGCCCAGCTCGCGCAGTTGGCGCGCGCCCACCTCGCCGGGCGCGTCCGTCATCAGGCAGGTGGCCTTCTGGGTCTTGGGGAAGGCGATGACGTCGCGGATGGAGCCCGCGCCCGTGAGGATCATCACCAAGCGGTCGAGCCCGAAGGCGATGCCGCCGTGGGGCGGCGCGCCGAACTTCAGCGCGTCGAGCAGAAATCCGAACTTCTCCGCAGCCTCGGCCTCGTCGATGCCGAGCGCCTGGAACATGGCCTGCTGCATCTGCGTGGTGTGGATGCGGATGGAGCCGCCGCCGATCTCCTGGCCGTTCATGACCAGGTCGTACGCACGGGAGAGGGCCTCGGCGGGCTTGGTTTTGAGCACGTCGAGCTGGCCTTCCTGCGGGGCGGTGAAGGGGTGGTGCATGGCCGCGTAGCGCTTCTCCTCCTCGTCCCACTCCAGCAGGGGGAAGTCCGTGACCCAGAGCGGCGCGAAGGTGTTCTCCCCGATGAGCCCGAACCGCTCGCCCATCTTCACGCGCAGCGAGCCCAGGGCGGTGTTCACGATGTCCGGCTGCCCGGCCTGGAAGAAGAGGATGTCGCCCACTTCGGGCCGCATCATGTCCTTCAGCCTGGCGCACTCGTCCTCGGAGAAGAACTTGACGATGGGCGACTGCCACTCGCCGTCCTCCTTGACCTTGATCCAGGCAAGGCCCTTGGAGCCGTAAATCTCCACGAACTTGGTGTATTCGTCGATCTCCTTGCGGGTGAGCTCGCCGCCGCCCGGCACCTTCATGCACTTGACCAGCCCGGCCGAGGCAAAGACCTTGAACCCGCCGCCCTTGAACACGTCGGACACGTCCTGGAGCTTCAGGCCGAAGCGCACGTCCGGCTTGTCCACGCCGTAGTCGCGGATGGCCTCGGCGTAGGTCATGCGCGGGAAGACGGCCGGCAGCTCCACGCCGATGGTCTCGCTGAAGACCGCGCGCACGAGGCCCTCGGCCATTTCCTGCACCTGTCCCTCGTCCACGAAGCTCATCTCGATGTCAATCTGGGTGAACTCGGGCTGGCGGTCCGCGCGCAGGTCCTCGTCGCGGAAGCATTTGACGATCTGGTAGTAGCGGTCGAACCCGGACATCATGAGCAGCTGCTTGAAGAGCTGGGGCGACTGGGGCAGGGCGTAGAACGAGCCCTGGTTCACGCGGCTGGGCACGAGGTAGTCGCGCGCGCCCTCGGGCGTGGCCTTGGTCAGCACCGGGGTCTCGATGTCCAGGAAGCCGAGCGCGTTCATGTAGCCGCGCACGGCCGTGGCGGCCTTGTGCCGGAGGATGAAATTGCGCGCCAGGCGCGGCCTGCGCAGGTCGAGGTAGCGGTACTTGAGGCGGTGCTGCTCGCCCGCGTCGCTGCGGTCCTCGATGGTGAAGGGCGGCGTGTCCGAGAGGTTCATGAGCTTCCACTCGTCCACCACGATCTCCACCTCGCCGGTGACGAGGTTCGCGTTGGCCATGCCCTCGGGCCGCTCGCGGACCACGCCCCGCACCGCCACCACGTATTCCGCGCGGATGGCGTGGGCGCGCTCGTGCGCCTCGGTGTTGTGCTCGGGGCTGAAGACCACCTGGGTGAGGCCTTCGCGGTCGCGCAGGTCGATGAAGATGAGCCCGCCGTGGTCGCGGCGGAACTGCACCCAGCCCATGAGGCACACGGACTCGCCGAGGTTCTTCGCGGTGAGCTGGTTGTTGTGGTGGCTGCGCCGCCAGTCGCCCAGCTCGTCGATCCACCGGTATTTGTCGTAGACGCTGTCGTCCTGGATATGCTCGGCCATGTTGGTGTCCTTATGTTTCGGAGTAGCCGGGGGGAACCCTTTTTGGCAAAAGGTTCTCCCCCCGGACCCCCCTTCCAAAATCTTC
>JBFWJM010000391.1:0-2777 GCA_050253205.1 Desulfovibrionaceae bacterium | reverse complement strand
GAGGTGGAGTGCCGCACCCAGGCCGAGGTGCTGGAGGCCGTGGGCTGCGGGGTCGAGCGCATCATGCTCGACAACATGGACCACTCCCAGATACGCGAGGCCCTGGCCGCCATTCCCAAGGACATTGAAACCGAAATATCCGGCGGCGTGAACCTGGAGACCATCCGCTCCCTGGCCGAGCTCGGCCCGGACTACCTCTCCGTGGGCAGGCTGACGCACTCGGCCCCCTCCTCGGACTTCTCCATGCAGATCATGCCCCTCTAAGACACCGGACGGACCATGAATCATTCCGATAGTATCGAGAAAAAGCGCAAGGAGTTCGGCTCCTCCCTGGCCATTCTCGCGCACCACTACCAGAGCGACGCCGTGCTCGCACATGCGGACCACGCGGGAGACTCCCTTGAGCTGGCGCGCATGATCGGCAAGCTCGACGCCACCCACATCGTCTTCTGCGGCGTGTGGTTCATGGCCGAGTCCGCCGCCATCCTCTGCCGCCCGGCCCAGCGGGTGCACATCCCGGACGCCAAGGCCTCCTGCGCCATGGCGGACATGGCCTCGGCCATGACTGTGAAAAAGGTGCTCAAGCACCTGCGCCGCGACGGCAGAAACGTCATCCCCCTCACCTACGTCAACTCCTCCGCCGGGGTGAAGGGCGTGGTGGGCGAGTTTGGCGGGTCGGTCTGCACCTCGGCCAACGCCCCCACCATGCTCCGCTGGGCCATGGATCAGGGCGACGGCGTGCTCTTTCTGCCGGACATGCACCTGGGCAACAACACCGCCGACAAGATGGGCATCCCCGAGGAGCGCCGCATCCTGGTGGATACGGCCTTCCCCGCCCCGAACCCGGACGCGGACCTCTTCCTCTGGCCCGGTTTCTGCCCCGTGCACGACATGTACGTGCCCGAGGACGTGGCCGCCGCACGCAAGGCCGACCCCGGGGCGCTGGTGGTGGTCCACCCCGAGAGCCCCCCGGTTGTGGTCCGCGAGGCGGACGGCTCCGGCTCCACCTCCTATCTCATCAAGTACGCGGCCGAGGCCCCCGGGGGCTCGACCATCTACGTGGGCACCGAGCAGAACCTCGTGCAGCGGTTGGCGGACCAATACGCGGGCGAGAAGACCATCAAGCACCTCGACCGGGGCTACTGCGAGGACATGGCCATGATCACCGAAGAGAAGCTGGCCCACCTGCTCGGCAGGCTGGAAACCGCCCTGCCCGTGCAGTGCGACCCCGCCGTGGCCGCGCCCGCGCGCCTCGCCCTGGAGCGCATGCTCCAGGCCTGCGCCTGACCCCCGGCCGCGCCGCAGGGCCGCCAACCGCAACAACGGACCGCAGCATGGTACACGACATTCGCCACAAGACCGAGGTGCTGGTCATCGGCACCGGCATCGCGGGCTCCACGGCGGCCATCCGCATGGCCGACAACGGCCTCCAGGTGACGCTCGTCACCGGCGGCACGGACCTTTACGCCGGGAACACCGCCCTGGCGCAGGGTGGCATCGTCTACACCGCCGAGGGCGACGATCCCAAGCTCCTGGAAAAGGACATGCTCACCGCCGGGTGGAAGGTGAACTCCGCCCGGGCCACCCGCTTCCTGAGCCGCAAGGGCCCGGACGTGGTGAAGAAATTCCTCATCGACAAGATCAACGTGCCCTTTGCCCAGCGAGGCGGCACCTGGCACCTCACCCGCGAGGGCGGCCACTGCCTGCCGCGCATCCTGCACTGCGCGGACCACACGGGCCGGACCATCATGGAATCCCTGGCCGGGGCCGTCAGCGCCCACCCGAACATCACCGTGCTCACCGAGCGCACGGCCATCGACCTGCTGACCACGCAGCACCACGCCAAGCATCTTGACTTCCGGTACAATCTTTCGAACCAGTGCGTCGGGGCCTACGTCTTCAACCAGGTCAACGCCCAGGTGGAGACCATCCTCGCGGACTTCACCCTGCTGGCCACGGGCGGTGCCGGGCAGGTCTACCTGCACACCACCAACACCCGGGGCTCCATCGGCTCGGGCATGGCCATGGCCAACCGCGCAGGCGCGCGCATTGTCAACGCCGAGTACATGCAGTTCCACCCCACGGCGCTGTACCAGGGCTCCAAGAAGGCCGAGCGCCGCTTCCTGGTGAGCGAGGCCGTGCGCGGCGAGGGCGCGGTGCTCGTGGACGCCTCGGGCGATCCCTTCATGAGCCGCCACGACCCCCGGGCCGACCTCGCCCCGCGAGACATCGTGACCCGCGCCATCATGGACGAGCTGCTCATCACCGGGGACGACTGCGTGTACCTCGATGCCACCCGCGTGGAGGACGACCTCAAGACCCGCTTCCCCACCATCTACGAGAAATGCATGGAAATGGGCATCGACATGGAGCGCGACCCCATCCCCGTGGTGCCCGCCGCGCACTACTTCTGCGGCGGCGTGCTGGTGGACAACCGGGGCCGCACCACCATCGACCGCCTCTCCGCCGCCGGGGAGGCGAGCTGCACGGGCATCCACGGGGCCAACCGCCTGGCCTCCACCTCGCTGCTGGAGGGGTTGCTCTGGGGCTACAGCGCTGCGGACGACATCACCGCCCGGCACCGCAAGAGCGGGCACCTCTCCCGCAAGTTGCAGGACGCCGTGCCCGACTGGAAGTGCCCGGGAGCCACCGAGAACGAGGACCCCGCGCTCATCGCCCAGGACTGGTCCACCATCCGCCACACCATGTGGAACTACGTGGGCGTCTCCCGCTCGCAGCAGCGGCTGAACCGCGCCTTCTCGGACCTGCGCACCCTC
>JBFWJM010000390.1:0-2786 GCA_050253205.1 Desulfovibrionaceae bacterium | reverse complement strand
CCTCCGGAGTGGCGCGCGGGGGCGTGTTCGCGTCCACCACGACCTGCGTCACGGACGTGGTGGACAACTGCACCGGGCCGAGAACGGCCTCGGGCGCGGGCTGCTGGAAGGTTGTCTGCCTGCGGCCCGAGGCGCTGCTGCGCGCGGCAGAGGAGCAGGTGTGCCGACGTATTGCCTGGTATGCCCTGCCCGCGCTGGCCGTGGCGGCGGCGCTCTCGCTCCTGCTGGGCGGGCTGCGCAGCAGGAGCAGGCGCGCCGAAGCCATGACTCTCAAGCAGATGGAGGCCAACTCACGGTTCGTGCCGCGTGAATTCCTCGGCCTGCTGCACAAGGACGCCCTGACCGAGGTGAGCATCTTCGACCACGTGCAGATCACCATGACGGTCCTGTTCACGGACATCCGCTCGTACACGAAAATATCCGAAAGCATGCCCCCGCAGCAGGTGCTCGCCTTCCTCAACGGCTACTACCAGGTCATCGACCCCATCATCAACGAGGAGGGCGGATTCGTGGACGCCTTCATCGGCGACGCGGTGATGGCCCTGTTCGCGCGCTCTCCCGAGGATGCCCTGCGCGCCGCCGTGCGCATGCGCCGCAAGCTCGCCACGCACTCCTGGAACACGCCGCAGGGCAGGCGCTCCGGCCTGGAGACGGGCATCGGCCTGCACTGCGGCGAGCTGACCCTGGGCACCGTGGGCACGGATCGGCGCATGCAGACCACGGCCATAGGCGACTCCGTGAATCTCGCTGCGCGGGTGGAGTCCGCCACCAAGATCTACAGCGTGCAGATCATCGTCACGGGCGGGGTCCGCTCCCGGCTGGAGCACCCCGAGTCGTACCGCATGCGGCTCATCGACCGCGTCCGCCTCAAGGGCAAGCAGGAGGTCGTGGAGCTCTACGAGGTCTTCGACGCCGATCCTCCCGAAACAGCCCGCCTCAAGGCCGAGGGGCTGCCCGTGTTCGAGGAGGCCATGCGCCACTACCAGCAGGGCGACTTCGACCTCGCACAGGAGGCATTCTCCCGTTGCGCAAGCCTGTGTCCCGAGGATACCATCCCCCCCCATCTACCTGCGCCGCTGCAACACCCTGCGCCGGGTCCCGCCCGGCGAGGGCTGGGCGGGCGTCAGCTCGCTGTAACCCGCCGGAACGCCAAGGAGCCCCCATGCCGTTCATCACCTGGAGCAACGCCACCGCCGTGGGCCTGGAAACCGTGGACGAGCAGCACCGGAAGCTGTTCGACATCCTGAACGACCTGCACGCCGCCACGATGGAAGGCCAGGAACAAAGCGCCTTGCGCGCCATTTTCAACGAACTGATAGAGTACACGGTGTACCACTTCGAGAACGAAGAGGAACTGCACGCGCGATACGGCTTTCCCGACGCTGCCGAGCACAAACGAGAACATGATAAGCTCACCGCACAGGCGGTCGAATTGCAGCGGCAGTTCGAGGAAGGCAGCGCCACGGTTTCCTTCGACCTGCTCGATTTCCTCCACGGCTGGCTCATGGACCACACCATCGGCATGGACATGGCGATGGCCTCCCACCTCAAGGGCAAGGGCGCGCGCTGACCGCACAGATCCCTTCCCGCTGAAGCCTCCAAACCGAACCTCCAGGGCACCTCCATCTCCCGTCCCTCATGAACGGACACGGACGGCTCGGCCCTCGCTTGACGGCCTTCGCGTCCTCTCCGGCCGCTCTCCAAGGACCGCCTCCCCCCGGCTTCACCTTTCTGCTACGCTCCCAGGCCGCTCTCCTCCCCCCAATTCGTAAAAGGCAGCGGCAAAACCTGCCCTGCCCAAGCGACGGAGCCCCGACACCCGCAGGAACAAACTGCTGGCACACCAATGGTTTCGGGCTATTTCTAGACTTTGTCTGTACCATTAACTTATTAATATTCTAAATAAAACTTAACCTGGCACACATACTGCTTAAGGAGGAGCAAAAGGAACTTTATTCGCTGCAACAAGGAGGTTCTCCCATGTCTCTGGTCATCAACCACAACCTGATGGCGATGAACGCCGCCAGGAACCTGAACACCCACTACGGACAGCTCGCCACGTCCACCCGGCGGCTCTCCTCCGGTCTGCGTGTCGGCAACGCCGCCGACGACGCCGCCGGCCTGGCCATCCGCGAACTCATGCGCGCGGACATCGCCTCGCTCTACCAGGGCGTGCGCAACGCCAACGACGCCATTTCCATGATCCAGACCGCCGACGGCGCGCTCCAGGTCATCGACGAAAAGCTCATCCGCATGAAGGAACTGGCAACCCAGGCCGCCACGGGCACCTACAACTCCGACCAGCGCATGCTGATCGAGTCCGAGTACCAGGCCATGGCCTCGGAAATCACCCGTATCGCCAACGCCACGGACTTCAACGGCATCCACATGCTCAACGGCTCCCTGGCCAGCATCGGCCCGGACGGCACCGCCATCGAGCACGACGGCACCGGCCTCAACCCCACCGGCCCGGTGAAGATCCACTTCGGCACCGGAAACGACTCCGCCGAAGACTACTACTACATCGCCATCGAGAACTCGACGTCTTCCGCCCTGGGCCTGTGGAACTCCCACATCTCCACCCAGAACGCCGCCCAGCTCGCCCTGGCCAACCTCCAGCAGGCCATCATCTCCAAGGACAAGATCCGCGCCAACCTGGGTGCCATGCAGACCCGCCTCGAAAACACCAGCACCAACCGCTCCAACCAGGCGGAAAACATGCTGGCCACCGAATCCCGCATCTCGGACGGGGACGTGGCCACCGAGATGACCGAGTTCGTGCGCCA
>JBFWJM010000389.1:0-2796 GCA_050253205.1 Desulfovibrionaceae bacterium | reverse complement strand
ATGGGCATGTCCAAGTCCTACATCCTGGACTATTTCTACGAGACCGAGGACTACTCCTTCGAGGACGAGAAGCTCTTCCGCACCGTGCGCGAGGAGCAGTACCGCAAGGAGGACGCCTACGCCGACGTGCAGGGCGCGGACAAGGTTCTGGTGAAGAAGGGACAGGCCATCACCAAGGCCGCATGGCGCCGCATGGTCCGCGAGGGCATCACCCGCCTGGAGGTGGACCCCGCCTCCGTGCTCGGGCTGTTCCTGGCCCGCGACCTGACCGACGCCAAGACCGGCGAAGTGTTGGCCTCGGCCGCCGACGAGCTGACCGCCGACCTCATCGAGAAGCTGCGCACCGCCGGCGTGCATGAGTTCTCCGTGCTCCACACCAAGGGCATGGACGTGTCCTCCTCCATCCGCGACACCCTGCTCCTGGACAAGACCACGGACCTTGAGGGCGCCCAGATCGAGATCTACAAGCGTCTGCGTCCCAGTTCGCCGCCCACTCCTGAGATCGCGGCCAGCTTCTTCGAAAATCTGTTCCGCAGCGCCGACTACTACGACCTTTCCAGCGTCGGCCGCTACAAGCTGAACTCCCGCCTGGGGCTGGACCAGTCCATCGAGCTGCGCACCTTGACCAACGAGGACATCCTCAAGGCCATCAAGATGCTCACCAAGCTCAAGGACTCCCACGGCCCGGCCGACGACATCGACCACTTGGGCAACCGCCGCGTGCGGCCCGTGGGCGAGTTGGTGGAGAATCAGTACCGCATCGGCCTGGTGCGCATGGAGCGGGCCATCAAGGAGCGCATGAGCCTGCAGGAAGTGGCCACGCTCATGCCCCACGACCTGATCAACCCCAAGCCCGTGGCCGCGGTGCTCAAGGAGTTCTTCGGAACCTCCCAGCTTTCGCAGTTCATGGACCAGACCAACCCGCTCTCCGAGGTCACTCACAAGCGTCGTCTCTCGGCCCTGGGCCCCGGCGGCCTGACCCGTGAGCGCGCGGGCTTCGAAGTGCGCGACGTGCACGCCAGCCATTACGGCCGCATCTGCCCCATCGAGACGCCGGAAGGCCCGAACATCGGCCTCATCGTTTCCCTGACCACCTTCGCCAAGGTCAACGACTTCGGCTTCATCGAAACCCCGTTCCGGGTGGTCAAGGAGAACAAGGTCACCAACGAGGTGGTCTACCTGGACGCCTCGCGCGAGGCCGACGAGGTGGTCGCCCAGGCCAGCGTGGAGCTGAACCCCGACGGCAGCTTCGTCCACGACATCATCACCGCCCGCACCGAGGGCGACGTGTCCATGGTCCCGAGCACCGAGGTGACGCTGCAGGACATCAGCCCGAGCCAGATCGTCTCGGTGTCCGCGGCCCTCATCCCGTTCCTGGAACATGACGACGCCAACCGCGCCCTCATGGGCTCGAACATGCAGCGCCAGGCCGTGCCCCTGCTGCGCGCCGAGCAGCCCCTGGTGGGCACCGGCGTGGAGGCCGACGTGGCGCGCGATTCCGGCGCCTGTCTTCTGGCCGCCGGCGACGGCGTGATCCATTACGCCGACTCCGAGCGGATCATCGTGAACTACGACGGCAACGTGGCCCAGAACAGCGGCGGCGCCGTGCACTACGAGCTGCTCAAGTGGCACAAGTCCAACCAGAACTCCTGCTTCGGCCAGGTTCCCCGCGTGGGACTCGGACAGCGGGTGCGCAAGGGCGACGTGCTCGCCGACGGCCCGGCCATCCGGGACGGCGAGCTGGCGCTCGGCAAGAACCTCCTGGTGGCCTTCATGCCCTGGTGCGGCTACAACTACGAAGACTCGATCCTCATCTCCGAGCGCACGGTGAAGGAGGACACCTTCACCTCCATCCACATCGAGGAATTCGAGGTGGTGGCCCGCGACACCAAGCTCGGCCCCGAGGAGATCACCCGGGACATCTCCAACGTCTCCGAGGAGATGCTTCGCAACCTCGACGAGTGCGGCATCATCCGCCTGGGCGCGCGAGTCAAGGCCGACGACATCCTGGTCGGCAAGATCACGCCCAAGGGCGAAACGCAGCTCACCCCCGAGGAGAAGCTTCTGCGCGCCATCTTCGGCGACAAGGCGCGCGACGTGAAGAACACCTCCCTCAAGGTTCCGCCGGGAATCGAGGGAACCATCGTGGACGTGAAGGTCTTCAACCGCCGCTCGGGCGAAAAGGACGAGCGCACCCAGGAGATCGAACGCTACGAGCTGGACAAGTTCGACATGAAGGAGCTCAAGCACATCGCGGCCCTCACCGACCAGTGCCGGGAGAAGATCTGGCTCTCGGTGGAAGGCAAGGAGGTCGACCAGGCCCTGCCCGGCAAGAAGAAGGGCGAGGTTCTGCTGGCGGCCGGCAAGCCCATGACCCGCGAGGTGCTCTTCGACGTGCCGCTGAAGAAGCTGGCGGGCCTGTTCAAGGACAAGGACGCCAACGAGGCCGTGCGGAACATCCTGGCCGACTACGACCGCCAGGTGAAATACATCAAGACCGTCTACGACGTGAAGCGTGAGAAGGTCACCGAGGGCGACGACCTGCCCCCCGGCGTGATCAAGATGGTCAAGGTCTACGTGGCCGTGAAGCGCAAGCTCTCGGTGGGCGACAAGATGGCCGGACGCCACGGCAACAAGGGCGTCGTGTCCTGCATCCTGCCCGAGGAGGACATGCCCTTCTTCGCCAACGGCAAGCCCGTGGACATCGTGCTCAACCCCCTGGGCGTGCCTTCGCGCATGAACATCGGCCAGATCATGGAGACGCACCTGGGCTGGGCCGGTCTGGAACTGGGCCGC
>JBFWJM010000388.1:0-2802 GCA_050253205.1 Desulfovibrionaceae bacterium | reverse complement strand
GTCAGCGCAAGAGCGGAACGAGGAGCGGGGCGGCCAGGGGCAGCGCGAGGGCCAGGGGCAGGGAGGCGTCCACCAGCCGGGAGGCCAGGGCCGAACGCCCGGCGCGCAGGGCCACCAGGGCCCCAAAGGCCAGGGCAAGGGGTGTCAGCGCCGCCAGGGGCGCAACGTCGGGCGCGATACCGGGCGCGATGCCGGGCGCGATGCCGGGCGTGATGCCGGGGGCTATGGCCAGCGCCAGGCAGCCCAGGCCGAGCCCGTACGCGCCCACCCAGAGCTGGAGCAACGCCCGGCGCCTGGATTCGGGCAGCCCCCGGCCCCAGAGCGCGAAGCCCGCGCGGCGGTAGTCGTCGCGACGTTTTTCCATGAGCAGCCAGAAGTGCGGCACCTGCCAGAGGTAGAACACCCCGGCCAGGGCGAGCAGGGCCGGATCGAGAATGCGGCCGCCTGAGGCGAGCCAGCCCGTCACCGGGGGCAGGGCCCCGGCCACGCCTCCGGCCAGCAGGGCCAGGGGCGTTCTCGGCTTGAGGGGGGTGTACGCGCCGTTGTAGACGGCCACCACCAGCACCCCCACCCCGGCGAGGGGCCAGCCTCCGGCCAGGGCGAAGCAGGCCAGCCCGGCGGCCATGGCGGCGAGGGCGAAGGCCAGGGCCCGGGCCGGGGAGAGCGCTCCGCTCGGCAGGGGGCGGCCCATGGTGCGGCGCATGCGCGCGTCGCGCCCGCGTTCTTGCACCTGGTTGAGGGCCGAGCAGCCCGCCGTGAGCAGGAACGCGCCGAGGGCCGCCAGGGCCACGGCCGGCGGGTCCATGGGGCCGGGATGCAGGGCCAGGCGGTACCCCGCGCCGCACAGCGACCCCAGGGCCACGGCCAGGCTGACCCGTGGCCGGGAGAGTGCTGCGAGGGTTGTCAGCATGCTCACTCGGCGGTCTCCCCTGCCTGCCCGGTTTTCCCGGAGAGGGTGCCGAGCCATTCGATGAGCACGTCGAGCCGCGCCGGGTCCATGCCGTCGTAGACGGGCATGGTGGGGTCGTAGCCCTCGGTGACCAGTTCGTCCGGATGCAGGATGGACTGGCGCAGGTAGGCCGGGTCCGCGATGATTTTCGTCTCGCCGCCCATCTCCGACTCCACGGTGCGCTCCGAGCCCGCGAGGCCCAGGAAGGTCGGGCCCACGTCGTCCGTGCCGTCGGTGGTGTGGCAGGCGGTGCAGCCTTCCTCGTCGGCGATCTGCTCGCCGGGGTGGGGCGCGGCCTTGGCCTTCCCGGCGGCCTCGGCTGCTCCGTCAGGGTCGAGCAGGGCGCCCACGATGGCGTTCAGCACGTTCTCGGGCATGTCCTCGTTGGAGGGCATCATGTCGTCGTAGCCCTCCACCAGCTCGGCCCCGGGCTGGACCATGGCGCGGTGCAGGTAGGCCGCGTCGCGGACCTCGGTCTTGGTGCCGCCGTTGGGCAGGGCGAGGGTCACTTCCTTGCCCGCGATGTCGTTCAGCGGCGGACCCATGCCGTCGGTGCCGTCCATGGAATGGCAGTCGTAGCAGCCGTTTTGCTCCATGAGGGCGAGGCCGTCCAGGGCCGAGTCGGACCCTGGGCCGGAGGCGAGCCAGGCGTCGTAGTCCTCGGCGGAAACCACGTGCAGGGTGGTGACCATGTCCGCGTGCTTGAGCCCGCAGTACTCGGCGCAGAAGATGTCGTAGTTTCCCAGGGTGTCGGACTCGAACCAGGCGTCCGTGTCCATGCCGGGCACCATGTCCCACTTCAGGCGCATGGCGGGCACGTAGAAGCTGTGGATCACGTCCTTTGCCGAAAGGTTCAGCTTGACCGGGGTGTTCACGGGCACCCAGAGCTCGTCGGATATCTTGCCGTTGGGGTAGGTGAAGCGCCAGGACCACATGCGCCCCTCGGCGGCCACCTCCATGGCCCCTTCGGGGATGGTGCGCATGGCCTTGAAGCTCGTCCATCCTGTCCAGAACAGGCCGAGCACGATGATGGTGGGCAGCACGATCCAGATGGCCTCGGCAACCATGTTGCCTTCGCTGTCCTCGGCAACGGGATGGCGCCTGTGGTTGTAGCGGTAGAGGAACCAGAGCATGAGCCCGGTGATGAGCAGCAGGATGAACACCGAGAAGCCGAGGATGATCAGGAAGGCCTGGTCCACCTGTTTCGCGGCGCTGAATGCTTGTGGATACATGCGCTTTCTCCTAGCGGTACGCCGTGTCGAAGAAGGTCATGCCGATGAAGATGGCCAGGATCACGAAGGCCGTGAGCACCATGAGCTTGAGGGTCAGGTTCTCGTACTTGAGGTGCATGAAGAAGAAGACCACCAGGGCCGCCTTGGTGGAGGCCACGGCCATGGCCACCAGCACGTTGAGGAAGCCCAGGTCGATGGTGGAGACGCCCACGGTGGTGGCCGTGAGCACGAGCAGCGCCACCCAGATGAGCACGAAGAGGCCGTAGCCAGGGCCGTGGTGTTCCGCGTTGTGTTCGTTGGCGGGCATGAGGTCCTCCTAGGTGACGAGGTAGAGCAGCGGAAAGAGGTAGATCCAGATGAGGTCCACCACGTGCCAGTAGAGCCCGGCGTTCTCCAGGGTCACGAAATGCTCCGGCGAGACCTTGCCCCGCCCGATGAGCCAGTGGACCCACGAGAGCACCCCCATGCCGATGATCACGTGCAGGCCGTGGAGCCCGGTCATGGCGTAGTAGAGCGAGAAGAAGGCCTGCTGCCCCGGGGGCCACTGGGCCAGGTGCTCCGAGCCGGGGTAGATGCCGTGGTGAAACTTGGCCCCCCACTCGAAGTACTTGACCACCAGGA
>JBFWJM010000387.1:0-2804 GCA_050253205.1 Desulfovibrionaceae bacterium | reverse complement strand
CACGAACCTGAAATGGGCCGCCAGGACCCGCTCCAGCGTGCCCGAGGTGCCGACGTCCGCCCCGCGCTGCTCGGAGAGGAACTCCGAATACCGCTCGTTGACCTCGTCGAGAATCGTCACAAGGATGTCTTCCTTGGACTCGAAATGCCGGTATATGGTGCCCTCGGAGATGCCCGCCTTGGCCGCCAGCTGGGCCGTGGTGGTGGAGTGGTAGCCGCTCTCGGCGATCATCTCCCGGGCGACTTCGAGGATGCGATCCTTGGTCTTCATGCGTGGTCGGTCCTTGCTTGAGGTACGTGGTTTCCTGGCCCGCAATCCATGCGAGTATCCCAATCGGGCATGAAGGGTCAACCGCTGCATCGGCGGGAAGGCGCGCGGGCCGGGGCCGGAGCCGCCGCGCCGGGTTCCGCCGGGTCGTTTGACAAACACCATCCGAGGCCTTACCTCTCTTCCTTCACCAATCCCCAGGAGGAATCACGCATGATCGAACTTACGGATTCCGCCCAGAAGCAGTTGGAAAGCTACTTCGAGGGCAAGGAACAGTCCCCCATCCGGGTGTACCTCGCCTCCGGCGGTTGAGCTGGCCCGAGGCTCTCGCTGGCTCTGGATGAGCCGCATGACTCGGATGACACGTTTGACCTCGGCACCTTCACCTTCATCATCGAAAAGGACCTGAAGGCCCAGACCGGAGACCTCCGGATCGACATGACCTACTACGGGTTCACCATCGACTCGCAATTCCCCGTCGGCGCGGGAGGGGGCTGCTCCTCGGGAGGGTCCTGCTCCACGGGCGGCTGCCACTAGAAAAACGGCCCGGCATCGCCGCTGGCGGCGTTGTTTCGAACGGGGCAGACCCTAGCGCATGAGCAATGCGCTGCGGTTCTGCCCCGTTCTTGCGCCCTGTCAGCGTCGCGCCGGGTCATTTTTCGCCGTTTCTGGCCGAAAGCACGGCACGGGAACGATCCGCGAGGCGGTTTCGCGCAGGATGCTGATCGGCCCGGACCCACGCGCATGTAATACGCGGCGGGCTCGGGCCTTTCTTGCGTTTTGCCGCTGGCGGACGCGCGGCGGGCCGGAACGCTGTCGCGGTAGCCGGGTGGGGGCACCAAAGGGGCTCGGTCTTGCCCTTCTTTTGTATCATGTCCCTGTTTCGAGATGGCGCGGCAGCGATCTCCGTGGATGCGGCGTGGGATCGCTCCCGTTGCCTGCCGGGGGGCGTTAATCTGGCTGGCCCTTTCTTGTGGTGACGGGAGGTGGCGGGCCCTCGTGCTTGCTGCGGGGATTTTGCCTTGTTCGTCTAGAGGGGCTGGTCATCATGGATGGCGAGTGGGGCGATGCGTGGGGGCGGCGTGGGGGCGGCCCTTCCATGCGCAGGGCCGAGGGTTTCCTCTGTTCTCTACGGATGGGGTGGTGCTGGTTGTTGGCGCGGGGGGCGCGGGTGGGGTCGGGCGAGCACGGCGACTGTATTTGCGTGCGCGGCAACGGGGCTGGCGGGTTTTTGCGGGTTGCCCGCCGTGCGCGCAAGTCTCAGTCGCCGGGGGAGAACGATCCCACCAGCGCCCATCCGCGTTCACACGCTTTCGCGTCTCTTGCGTTTCAGGGTCGTGCCGCTCCCGAATGCCCCGCCGCCTAGTCGAAGGTCCGCTCGTCCACCAGCCGGGGGCATTCCTCCTCGGGGAAGGGCTCCAGCCGCACCTCGGGCCGGAGCTTCATGAGCGCCTGGAAGGCCTGGCAGAATGCGGCCTCGTCGAAGCTCGCGCCCGCGTCCGGCGCGAGGGCCAGGCGGCAGGCCAGGGTGTCTCGCCCGCCGGGGTTGGCCACCACCAGCTGCCAGCGGGCGATCATGGGAAACTCCGCCATGACCCTGGCCGCCTGCGAGGGGTAGATGAACTGGCCCTTGACCTTGGCCGTGTCGTCCGCGCGGCCCTTGATGCCGTCGAGCCTGCGCGAGGTCCGCCCGCAGGGGCACGGGGCCTCCACGAAGGCCGAGAGGTCGCCCGTGGCCAGGCGCAGCAGGGGATATTCCCCCCGGAACGGCGTGACCACCACCTCGCCCGTCTCCCCCGGGGGCAGGGGCGCGCCCGTCTGCGGGTCGCAGATTTCCACCAGCGCGCGGGAGCTGGTGTGCATGCCGCCCAGCTCGGCGCACTCGTAGGCGATGCAGCCCGCGTCCGCCGTGCCGTAGCCCTGGCGCACCGTGGCGCCGAACATCTCCTCCACCTCCAGGCGCAGGGATTCGGGCAGCCGCTCCGCCGCCACGAAGGCCGTGCGCAGGCGCATGTCGCGCTGGAGGTCGAACCCGGCGGCCTGGGCCTTTTTGCCGATGATTTTCAGGTAGCTGGTCATGCCCACGAAGCCCGTCACGGGCAGGCGGGTGAGCAGCTCTATCTGCGCCTCGGTGTTGCCCGGGCCGGCCGGGACCACGGCGCAGCCGATCTCGCGCAGGGGCTCCTCCAGCATGAGCCCCGCCGGGGTCATGTGGTAGGAGAAGGTCATCTGGACCACGTCCTTCGGCCGGAACCCGGCCGCGAAGAAGGCCTCGGCAAAGCCCCAGTAGTCCCGCTCGCGGCCTTCGGGGTCGTAGATGGGCCCTGGAGACTGGAAGATGCGCGAGAGCTCGCCCACCTCGCAGGAGAGCAGCCAGTCGAGCCCGTGCTCGGCCTGGAGCGCGAGGAGCTCCTTCTTGCGCAGGGGGGGGATGGCCGCGTAGTCGCCCAGGGTTTTCACGTCGCGGGCCTTCAGGCCCGCCCGCTCCAGGCGCGCGCGGAACTCGTTGGAGTAGAGCGAGGCCTTCTCCACCAGGG
>JBFWJM010000386.1:0-2809 GCA_050253205.1 Desulfovibrionaceae bacterium | reverse complement strand
AGTGCTCAAAAGTTTTCTGCACATCGGCACCACGGCCTCCGCATCGTATTGGAGGGCCTTTTTGCTGGTGCTCATGGCCGTCAACGCGGCGGTGCTCGTCTGGCGGTTCTGGCTGGTGATGCGCTACCGGCCCGCGCTGCCCTGCGTGGACCACGAACTCAAGAGCTGTACCGTGGTCATCCCCGCGTACAACGAGGGCGCGCAGGTGCTCTCCACCATGCGCAGCGTCCTGGCCAGCGACTTCCCCGCGCAAAAGCTCCAGGTCATCTGTGTGGACGACGGCAGCCGGGACGACACCTGGGACTGGATGGTCCGTGGGCGGGAGGAGTTCGGCGAGCGGGTGGAGATCATCCGCAGCCCGCGCAACCAGGGCAAGCGCCACGCCCTGAACCACGGGTTCCTGCGCGCCCGGGGCGACATCCTCGTGACCATCGACTCGGACTCCGAGGTGGAGCCCCGCACCCTGCGAAACATCGTCAGCGCATTCTGCCGCAACGAGCGCGTGGGCGCCGTGGCGGGCAACGTGCGCGTGCTCAACACCCGCGAGGGCGTCATCCCCAGGATGCTCGACGTGGCCTTCGCCTTTTCCTTCGACTTCATCCGCGCGGCCCAAAGCAGCATCAACACGGTGATGTGCACTCCCGGCGCCCTCTCGGCCTACGACCGGGCCGTGGTCTCCAAGGTGCGCCGCAAGTGGCTGCGCCAGACCTTCATGGGCCAGCCCGCCAACATCGGCGAAGACCGCGCCATGACCAACCTGATCCTCAAGGAGGGGCGGCTGGTCCACTTCCAGAGCGACGCCGTGGTCTACACCAACGTTCCCTCCGGCTACCGGGGCCTGTGCAAGATGCTCCTGCGCTGGGCGCGCTCCAACATCCGCGAGACCATCGCCCTCTCCCGCTTCGGGTTCACGCGCTTTCGGCCGGAGCCCGTGCTCGGCGCGCAGGTGGACCTCTGCGTGCAGTGGCTGCGCATGGTCTCCCGGGAGGTGCTCAAGGCGGTCTTCCTCGTTTCCCTCGTTACCTGGCCGCTGGGCACCGGGGCGGGCCTGCTGACGGGCACCCTCTTCGCCTCGGCCCTGCCCGCGCTGTTCTACCTGCACCGCCACCGCTCGGCCGCCTGCCTCTGGGCCTTCCCCTATTCCCTGTTCCTGTTCCTCGGGCTCTCGTGGATCAGCCTCTACGCGCTGCTCACCCCGTACAAGAACGGCTGGCTCACGAGGCAGATCGCCCAGCCCGGGCCCCAGCGCCCCGTGGCCCAGGCCATGGCCCAGGCCATGACGCAGACCGTGACGCAGACCGTGGTGCAGACCATGGCTCCGGCCCCCGTGGAACAGGCCGCCGAGCAGGTGCGGGTGGTTCCTCCCGGAGCGGACTCCCTGGCGATCCCGCTCCCCTGACGCCGCCCGCCCCTTCGCGTGCTGCGGCGTCAAGGACAAAACACTTGATGCTGAACGCGCCGTGATGCTATCGGAGATACGCGTGTTGATCCGGCGGGATGCCGTGCGCCCCGGCCGGACGCGGCGCACGAGGACGGAGCCCGCCTCCCCGCGCACGCCGGCACGCCTCCGGCCCACACCCGACCGCTTCAGGGGGAGCAATGAGAAAAAGGATACTTGTCACCGGCGGAGCCGGGTTCCTGGGTTCGCACCTCTGCGAGCGCCTCCTGCGCGAGGGCCATGAGGTCATCTGCCTGGACAACTACTTCACCGGCTGCAAGGACAACGTCGTCCACCTGATGGACAACCCCTACTTCGAGATTCTGCGCCACGACGTCACCTTCCCGCTCTACGTGGAGGTGGACGAAATCTACAACCTCGCCTGCCCGGCCTCGCCCATCCACTACCAGCACGACCCGGTGCAGACGCTCAAGACCTCGGTGCACGGGGCCATCAACATGCTCGGCCTGGCCAAGCGCATCCGCGCCCGCATCTTCCAGGCCTCCACCTCCGAGGTCTACGGCGACCCGGCCATGCACCCCCAGCAGGAACCCTACTGGGGCAACGTGAACCCCATCGGCACGCGCTCCTGCTACGACGAGGGCAAGCGCTGCGCCGAGACGCTCTTCTTCGACTACCACCGCCAGCACAGGCTCGACATCAAGGTGGTGCGCATCTTCAACACCTACGGCCCGAACATGCACCCGGACGACGGCCGCGTGGTCTCCAACTTCATCGTCCAGGCACTGAAGAACGAGCCCCTGACCATCTACGGCGACGGCTCCCAGACCCGCTCCTTCTGCTATGTGGACGACATGATCGAAGGGTTCGTGCGCATGATGGAGGCCTCCCCCGAGGGCTTCACCGGGCCGGTGAACATGGGCAACCCCGGCGAATTCACCATCCGCGAGCTGGCCGAGAAGGTCGTGCGGATGACCGGGAGCCGCTCCAAGCTCGACCTCCGGCCCCTGCCCTCCGACGACCCCGTCCGCCGCCAGCCGGACATCTCCCTGGCCAGGGAGGCCCTCGGCTGGAGCCCCCAGGTGGAGCTCGAACAAGGACTGGAAAAAACCATCGCCTACTTCAAGGAGCTGCTGGGACTATGAGCGCCAAGACCATCCTCATCACCGGCGGGGCGGGCTACATCGGCTCCCACGCCAACCTGGCCCTGGCCGAGCGCGGCCACGCCACCGTGGTCCTCGACAACCTCGTCTACGGCCACCGCGAGTTCGTGCAATGGGGCGAGTTCGTGGAGGCGGACATCCTCGACGCGCAGGCCCTCGACAAGGTCTTCGCCAGCCACGACATCGACGCGGTGATGCACTTCGCGGCCTTCGCCTACGTGGGCGAGTCCATGTCCGACCCGGCCAG
>JBFWJM010000385.1:0-2814 GCA_050253205.1 Desulfovibrionaceae bacterium | reverse complement strand
ATTTCTCCGAGGAGGACGTCATCCGCCACCCGCTGGTGGGGAGGATCGTCCAGGCCTACGAGCGGCATACCAACGGAGGCGGGGCATGAAGCGGGGGGCGGTGCGGCTTCTTCGCGGCGCGGGGGTGGACCCCCGGCTGCCCCTGGGCAACGTGGAGCTGCGCGAGCTGCTCACGGACCTGCGGGACGTGTTCGGCCTGGACTGGGCCGCGCTGGGCCTGCGCCTGGTGGACGACGCGGAGATGGCGGAACTCAACGAGACGTTCCTGGGGTGCAAGGGGCCGACCAACGTGCTCGCCTTTCCGGCGGGGGAGGGCGGCCCGGCCTTGGGGAGTGCCGACGAAGACGCTGGCGAGGAACCCGCCGCTCCCGAGGGCACGGGCGAGGAACCCGCCGAGGGCACGCACCTGGGGGAGATCGCCCTCAGCGTGCCCACCCTCCTGCGCGAGGCCGAGCTCTACGGCCAGCCACCCGGGGAGCACCTCGTGCGCCTGCTGGCCCATGCGCTCCTGCACCTGGCCGGGCACGACCACGGCCCGCTCATGGACGCCCTGACCGACCAGGCCGTGGATCGGCTGCGCGGGCGCTGGGGCTGATTTCCGGCGGCAATACGCCGACCTCGCCTCCCCTCGACATCTCCTATGGCAGCGCATATCGTTCTTCGTGCGGCGGGCCGCGACACGGTGATATACTCCCGGCCGTAGCACGGCGCATTGCGCCGGAGCGCCATGCGGGGTTGCCGATCATTCGGAGGGAGGCCCCGCCGGCCCGCCGTATGTAATGTGTAGTGCCCAGGTTGCCGCATCCAATCTGCCACATCCAATCTGCTGCGCCCGGGCCGCCGTGCCTGGGCCGCGCATGCCGAGATGGCCTGCCGAGCCCGCCGCCACTTCCAGGCCCGCCTGTGCCCGGCAACCGTCACGCCTTCGTCTCCCTCCCTGCGGAGCCGCCCGGGGTATGGATTTACACTTTACAACCGTGTTTCGCTCGGGCAAAATCTCACTCTTTTGGCACTGTGCGTCAGTCACAAGGAAGGACCATGAAACACGTTCTCAGCATCCTGGACTTTTCCCGCGAGGAGGCCGAGCAGCTCCTGCTCCGCGCCAAGGCCCTGAAGGACGGTGACGTCCGCACCACGCAACTCGCCGGGAAGATGATCGTTCTCATCTTCGAGAAGGCCTCCACGCGAACCCGCGTCTCGTTCCAAGTGGGCATCAGCCACCTGGGCGGGCAGTCCCTGCTCATGACCCCTGCGGAGTCGCAGCTCGGGCGCAACGAGCCCCTGGAAGATACCGCCCGCGTGCTTTCGCGCTACGCCCACGGCCTCGTTGTCCGCACCTTCGGCCAGGATGTGGTGGAAACCCTCGCCCAGTGGGGCTCCATCCCGGTGATCAACGCCCTCACGGACATGTACCATCCCTGCCAGGTCATGAGCGACGTGCTGACCATGTACGAGCTGACTCCCAAGCTGGAGGAACTGCGCGTGGCCTGGGTGGGCGACGGCAACAACATGGCCCACTCGCTCATGAACGCCGCCGCGCGTTTTCCCTTCACCCTGGCCCTGGCCTGCCCGGACGGCTACTCCCCGGACCCGGCCGTGGTGGACCGCGCCCTGGCCGAGGGAGCGAAGCTCGAAATCTCCGACGACCCGGAGAAGGCCGTCTCCGGTGCGCACTACGTGCACACGGACGTCTGGGCCTCCATGGGCCAGGAGGAGGAGCAGCGCGAGCGCGAGGCCGCCTTCGCTGTCTACCAGGTGGACGAGGAGCTGATGAAGCTGACCGCCCCGGGTGCCAAATTCCTGCACTGCCTGCCCGCCCATCGCGGCGAGGAGGTCTCCGCCGAGGTCTTCGAGGGCCCTGCGTCCGTGGTTTTCGACCAGGCGGAGAACCGCTTGCACATGCAGAAGGCCATCATGGAGATGGTTTTCTAAAAATAGACAAATCAACATATTAAAGAAAGTCTAGAAAAAGTCATGCAAATAAACAAAGTGGTTTTGGCCTATTCCGGCGGCCTGGACACCTCGGTGATCCTCAAGTGGATCAAGAAACACTACGACTGCGAGGTGGTGACCCTCACGGCGGACCTCGGCCAGGGCGAGGAGCTCGACGGCATCGAGGAAAAGGCCCTCAAGACGGGTGCCTCCAAGGCCTATGTGGAGGACCTGCGCGAGGAGTTCGCCCGGGATTACATCTTCCCCGTGTTCCGCGCCGGGGCCATCTACGAGGGCCGCTACCTGCTCGGCACGTCCATCGCCCGGCCGCTCATCGCCAAGCGCATGGTGGAGATCGCCGAGAAGGAGGGCGCCCAGGCCGTGGCCCACGGCGCCACAGGCAAGGGCAACGACCAGGTGCGCTTCGAGCTCGGGGCCATGGGCCTCAACCCGAAGCTCAAGACCATCGCCCCCTGGCGCGAGTGGGACCTCAAGAGCCGCAGCGACCTCATGGCCTTTGCCAAGGACAACGGCATCCACATCCCCGTCTCGCGCAAGAAGCCGTGGTCCATCGACGCCAACATGCTGCACATTTCCTTTGAGGGCGGCGAGCTGGAGGACCCCTGGAACTCCCCGGGGCCGGACTGCCACCGCTTCACCGTGCCCGTGGAGGAGGCCCCCAACGAGCCCGAGATCATCACCATCGACTTCGAGGCGGGCGACCCCGTGGCCGTCAACGACATCAAGCTCTCCCCGGCGGCCCTGGTGCAGCGCCTCAACGAGCTGGGCGGCAGGCACGGCATAGGCCGGGTGGACATGGTGGAGAACCGCTTCGTGGGCATGAAGTCTCGCGGGGTGTATGAAACCCCGGGCGGCACCATC
>JBFWJM010000384.1:0-2818 GCA_050253205.1 Desulfovibrionaceae bacterium | reverse complement strand
GGGCGTCATCACCGAGGCGCAGCTGCGCGAGGCCCTGGCCGGGCAGAAGAAGGCCGGGGTCAAGCTCGGGCAGTACATGCTCCAGTCCGGCATGATCCGCGAGAAGGTCATGCTCGACACGCTCTCGCGCCAGCTCAAGATTCCCCAGTACCACCCGGACGCGTATCCTTTCGAGGAGGGCATGAACAACCTGCTCTCCGACCAGCTTGCCCAGAAGAACCGCCTCGTGCCGTTGCAGCGTCGCGGCTCTCGCCTCGTGGTGGCCATGCCCGACCCCATGGACATCAACGCGCTGGACACGGTGGAGATCGCCACCAACCTGGAGGTGGAGCCCGTCATCTGCTCGGAGAGCGACTTCGACATGCTCTTCAGCGCGGTGTATGGCCGGGGGTCCGTGCCGGAGTCGGTGTTCGAGGGGCTGGAGGGCGAGGAGGAACTCTCCGACGCCGAGCCCGAAAAGGAGCTCGACGTCACCGTGGACACGCTCACCGACATGGCCGAGCAGGCCCCGGTGATCCGCATGGTCAACTCCATCCTCACCCAGGCAGCCCGGGAGAAGGCCTCGGATATCCACATCAGCCCCGAGAAGGCTCACGTCAACGTGCGCTACCGCGTGGACGGCCGCCTGCGCGCCGTGCCCTCGCCGCCCAAGTCCATCTTCCTGCCCCTGGTCTCGCGCATGAAGATCATGGCCAACATGGACATCGCCGTGAGCAAGGTGCCCCAGGACGGGCGCTTCACCTTCCACACCCAGGGCCACGAGTTCAACGTGCGCGTCTCCTCCCTGCCCACCATCTACGGCGAGAACCTGGTGCTCCGCCTGCTCGACCGCGCGGCCCACGGCCTGACGCTCAACGAGCTGGGTTTCGCCGAGATGGACCGCGCCAAGGTGGACCGCGCCGTGAACCAGCCCTACGGGCTGATCCTCTCCGCCGGGCCCACGGGCTCGGGCAAGTCCACCACGCTCTACTCCATCCTGCGCGCGGTGGCGGCGGACGACATCAACGTCATCACCCTGGAGGACCCGGTGGAATACCGGCTCGACAAGGTCCGCCAGGTGCAGCTCAACACGCGCGCGGGCATGACCTTCGCCTCGGGCCTGCGCTCCATCCTGCGCCAGGACCCGGACGTCATCCTCGTGGGCGAGATACGCGACGAGGAGACGGCCGAGATCGCCGTGCAGGCGGGCCTCACGGGCCACAAGGTGCTCTCCACCCTGCACACCAACGACGCCGCCGGGGCCATCACCCGCCTGGTGGAGATGGGCCTGGAGCCGTTTCTCGTGGCCTCCGTGCTGCTGCTCTCCATGAGCCAGCGGCTGGTGCGGCGGGTCTGCCCGGCGTGCAAGGAGCCCTACGACCCGCCCGCGCCGCTCATCGAGGCCTTCGGCCTTACGCGCATGCGCGAGAAGATCACCTTCATGCACGGCACGGGCTGCCGCCGCTGCAACGAGACGGGCTACGCCGGGCGCCTCGCGCTGTTCGAGCTGCTCTACGTGGACGAGATGGTCCAGGACATGATCCTGCGCGGGGCCACGGCAACGGAGATCACCCGGGCCGCCGTTCGCGCGCGGATCATGCGCACGCTGAAGATGGACGCCGCAACCAAGATCGCCAAGGGGCTCACCACCCTGGAAGAAGCCGCGCGCCAGATCATGATCTAGGGAGCCAGCCGCATGCCCGTCTTCAACTACAAGGCCCTGGACCAGAACGGAAAGAAGCTTTCCGGCGTCCTGGAGACAGACTCCCAGGACATGGCCTACCAGAAGATCGTGGAGCAGGGGCTGATCCCCGTTTCCGTGCGCCTGGGCGGGGCGGCGAAGCAGGCCAGCGCCCCGGCCGGGGGCTGGCGCGCCCGGTTCACCAAGATCAAGCCCCAGGACGTGATCCTCTTCACCAAGCAGTTCCGCACCATGCTCAACGCGGGCGTGCCCGTGCTCCAGACGCTCAAGGTGCTCCACGAGCAGACCGAGAACCCGAGGCTCAAGGCCGCCGTGGGCGACATGATCACCGACGTGACAGGCGGGGCCACGCTGTTTCGCGCCTTCTCGCGGCACAAGTCCATCTTCTCCCGGCTCTACTGCAACATGGTCCGCGCGGGGGAGGTCTCGGGCACGCTGCTGGAGGTGCTGGAGCGGCTCATCTACATCGTGGAGCACGAGAACAAGGTCAAGAAGGACATCCAGTCCGCGCTGACCTACCCGATCATCGTGGTGGTGGCCCTGGTCATCGCCTTCGTGGTGCTCATCACCGTGGTGCTGCCGAACTTCATCGACCTGTTCCAGGAGATGGAAATCGAGCTGCCCCTGCCCACGCGCATCTGCATCGAAATCCACCACGCCTTCGTGAACTACTGGCCGATCATCATCGGCGCGGCCGCGGCGGGCATCTTCGGGCTCTCCGCCTGGATCAAGACCGACCGGGGCCGCCTCGCGCGAGACCGCCTGCTCCTGGCCCTGCCGATTCTGGGCGACGTGTTCGTCAAGGCGGCCATGTCCCGCTTCGGGTCCATCTTCGCCATCCTCCAGGCCTCGGGCATCACGGTGCTGGAGAGCGTGGACATCATCTCCGGCACCATCGGCAACGCGGCCGTGAGCCGCGAGTTCGAGGACGTGCGCGAGAAGCTGGAGGCCGGGCGCGGGCTGGCCGGGCCGCTGCGCCAGGCCAAGTACTTCACGCCCATGCTGGTGAACATGGTGGCCATCGGCGAGGAGTCGGGCCAGCTGGAAGACATGCTCAAGGAAATTTCCGTCCACTACGACTACGAGGTGGACTATTCGGTGTCCAAGATGTCGGAGCTTCTGGGGCCCATGCTGGTG
>JBFWJM010000383.1:0-2826 GCA_050253205.1 Desulfovibrionaceae bacterium | reverse complement strand
ACCCGCCGCTCCCTCCGTGCTAGGATGGCACTCCACCCCTTAACCTTGAGCAGAGGAGCGCGACCATGGACGACACCAACCTGCGGGAACTGCGCAAATTCGTGGCTCCGGAGTTCGTGTTCGGCAACGGTTCCCTGCGGCTCGCCGGGCAATACGCCGACAACCTCGGCATGAACCGGGTGCTGCTCGTGAGCGATCCGGGCGTGGAGCGCCACGGCTGGACCGCCCGGGTGCGTGATGCGCTCCTGGCCGAGGGTTTCAGCTGCGTGCCGTTCACCGACGTGAGCCCCAACCCCAGGGACCACGAGGTCATGGCCGGAGCGGAGGCCTACCTCGCCGAGGGGTGCGACGGCATCGTGGTGGTGGGCGGCGGCAGCGCCATGGACCTGGCCAAGG
This sequence comes from Desulfovibrionaceae bacterium, assembly GCA_050253205.1. Taxonomy (GTDB): domain Bacteria; phylum Desulfobacterota; class Desulfovibrionia; order Desulfovibrionales; family Desulfovibrionaceae; genus JAHJKV01. The sequence goes on along the minus strand of JBFWJM010000383.1, from coordinate 2,430 downwards.
GCGTGGGCATCGCCTCGGCCAACGGCAGGCACATCCTGGAGTTCGAGGGCGTGGACAATGTGCTCCGGCCGAGCCCTCCCCTGGTCTGCGTTCCCACCACGGCGGGCTCCTCGGCGGACGTCTCCCAGTTCGCCATCATCACGGACACGAACCGCAGGGTGAAGATCGCCATCGTCTCCAAGACCGTGGTGGCGGACGCCGCCCTGGTGGACCCCTCCACCACCGTGACCATGGACGAGGAACTGACCCGGAACACGGGCCTCGACGCCCTGACCCACGCCATAGAGGCGTACGTCTCCAACGCCTCCGGCCCCATGACCGACATGTTCGCCCTCAAGGCGGTGGAGCTCATCGGCAGGGCCCTGCCCGCAGCGCTGGAGCGGCCGGACGACCTGCGCGCCCGCACGGACCAGATGCTCGGGTCCATGTACGCGGGGCTCGCCTTTTCCAACGCCATCCTCGGCGCGGTGCACGCCATGGCCCACAGCCTGGGCGGCCTGCTCGACCTGCCCCACGGCCAGTGCAACGCCATACTGCTCGACCACGTGCTCGACTACAACTTCGAGGCCGTGCCCGAGCGCTGCGCGGAAATCGCCCGGGCCCTGGGCGCGGACGTGCCCGCCGGGGCCCCGAAGGAGGAACGCCGCCAACGCAGCGTGGAGGCCGTGCGCGCCTTCAAGCGGCGCGTGGGCATGCACGCCACCCTCGCCGGGCTGGGCGTCTCCAGGGACGATTTGCGCTCCCTGGCCGAATCCGCCATGCTCGACCCCTGCATGGCCACCAACCCCAGGCAACCCCAAACCAGCGACATCCTGCGGGTGTTCGAGAACGCACTGTGAGCCACGGGAGGCCCTGCGAATGAACGATTTCGAATCCGTCTATGTAGCCCGCCAGCCCGTGTTCGACCGCCAGCAGAAGGTCTGGGGCTATGAACTGCTCTTCCGTTCCTCGGGTGATGCGGCCACGGCGGACGTCTGGGACGACTCCCTCGCCACCTCCCGCGTCATCGCCGACGGCGTGACCCTGGCGCTGCCCGGCATCGGCATGGGGCAAAAGGCGCTCATCAACTTCCCCGAGAGCCTGCTCCTCTCCGGCTCGGCCTACGCCCTGCCCTCGGACGTCTGCGTGGTGGAGATACTGGAAACCGCCCGACCCACGCCCGAGGTTCTCGGCGAACTGGAGAAGCTGCGCCAGGAGGGCTTCACCCTGGCCATGGACGACTTCACCGGAGAGGAGGAGCTGCTGCCCTTCCTCAATTACGTGGACATCCTCAAGGTGGACATCCTCGCCCTCGGCTCCGACCCGGAGCGCATCCGCGAGGCCCTGGCCCGGGTGGAGGGGCGTGGGCTGACCCTGCTGGCCGAAAAGGTCGAAGACCAGGAGGTGTTCCACCTCTGCGCGGAGCTCGGCTTCGACCTTTTCCAGGGGTTCTTCTTCAGCCGCCCGGAGGTCATCCCCGGCAAGAAGATCTCCACCAACGAGGCCGCCAAGCTACAGCTCCTGCGCGAGCTGAGCCAGCCGGACTTCGAGTTTTCCCACCTGGCGGAGATCATCCGCCTGGACCCCTCCCTCTCCTACCGCCTGTTCCGCTACGTAAACTCCGCGGCCCAGGGCTTTGCCCGGAAGGTGGAGTCCGTGGACCGCGCCCTCACCCTGCTGGGCCAGAACCAGGCCTCCCAGTGGCTCCGCGCGGTGATTCTCTCGGACATCAACCCCGCGCCCCGCGCGCGGGAGGTCTCCTTCCTCTCGCTCCAGCGCGCGCGCTTCCTCTGGCTGCTCTGCGGCGAGACGGACATCTGCCTGCGTTCGCCGGATGCCCTCTTCACCCTTGGGCTCTTCTCCCTGCTTGATACGCTCATGGCCATGCCCATGGCCGACATCCTCGTGGAGCTGCCTTTGGACGAGGAGGTCAGCCGGACGCTGCTGGGAGAGGCAACGGAGCTCACCGACCTGCTCCGGCTGGTGCGGTCCTTCGAGGCGGGCAGCTTCGAGGCCATGGAGCGATATGCGGCCCGCTACGACCTGGACCTCGCGGCCCTGGACTCCATGTACTCCGAAAGCATGGTCTGGGTGCTGGGGGCCCTGCAGCGCGAGGCGGACTGAACGCCCGGCCGCCTAGGTACCAGGAGCCCGCTGGAGCCCTCGGCGCGTCTTGCCACGACCCCCGCGAGAGGCTACAACCGACCCGTATCCAGCAAAGAGGGCACCAATGACCCAGAACGACCCCAACTACGTCGCCAACGTCAACAAGCTGTTGTACGACCTCACGCTCCAGGCCTGCCGCAAGCAGGTGCTGGTCTTTACTTCGGAGTTGAAGAAGAAGATGCTCTCCCTGGGCGTGTCCAAGAAGAAGACGGCGGAGATCATCCAGGAGGCGTTCAAGGGCTACTCCACCATGGACACCTTCAAGCACGAGTGCGCCCAGGTGAT
>JBFWJM010000382.1:0-2833 GCA_050253205.1 Desulfovibrionaceae bacterium | reverse complement strand
AAGAGATAGACACGGACGGGGTGAAGCTCCTGGTGGTCTGCGACACGCGCCAGAAGTCCCGGCTCGGGCATGTGGACGTGCTGCTGGAAAAGCCCGGCATGGTCATCCACGCCTACGACCACCACCCCGACACGGACGAGGACGTGCAGGCAGACCAGAGCGTGGTGGAGAAGTGGGGCTCCACCACGGCCATCCTCGTGGACCGCATGATCCGCCAGGGCGTGACCCTGAACACCCAGGAGGCCACCCTGCTCGGCCTCGGCATCTACGAGGACACGGGCTCCTTCACCTACAACTCCACCACAGAGCACGACCTGGCCGCCGGGGCCTGGCTGCGCGGGCAGGGCATGGACCTCGGGGTCATCGCCGACCTCACCACGCGCGAGCTCTCGGCGGAGCAGATTTCCCTGCTGGGCGAGCTGCTCGACCAGGCCACCACCCACGACATCCACGGGGTGGAGGTGGTCATCACCCGGGTTTCCACTGAATCATATGTCAATGATTTTGCCGCATTGGTCCACAAGCTCATGGACATGGAGAACATCCGCGTGCTCTTCGCCCTCGGGCGCATGGGCGACCGCATCCACGTGGTGGCGCGCTCGTCAAACCCGGACGTGAACGTGGGCCAGATATGCTCCACCCTCGGCGGCGGGGGCCACCCCTACGCCGCCTCGGCCACGGTGAAGGACAAGACCATGGCCGAGGTCAACGACGACCTCTTCGCCCTGCTCTACTCGCACATCAACCCGCAGGTGGTGGTGGATTCCATCATGAGCCGCCCGGGCATGGCCGTGGAGGACGGCGAGACCATGGACCAGGCCGTGGAGTTCATGGGCCGCTACGGGTTCAAGGGCGTGCCCGTGGTGGCCTCGGGAACGCGCAGGGTCGTGGGCCTGCTCGACCACGCCGTGGCGGACAAGGCCGTGGCCCACAAGCTGGGCGGCATGCTCGTCGGCGAATACATGGCCCGGGAGTTCCAGACCGTCCCGCCCGACACCGACCTCTACCAGGTCATGGAGATCATCCTCGAAAAGCGCCAGCGGCTGCTCCCGGTGACGGACGGGGAGGAACTCGTCGGCGTCATCACCAACACGGACCTGCTCAACCTGCTCATCGAGGAGCCAGCGCGCATCCCCGAATCCCTCTCCCCCGAGCGCCGCAGCCGCGAGCGCAACATCACCACCCTCATGCGCAACAAGCTTTCCAAGGAGCAGATACGCTTCCTGGAGCAAGCGGGCGAGCTGGCAAGGGACATGGGCTTCGAGGTCTACGCCGTGGGCGGCTTCGTGCGAGACATCCTGCTCGCCAGGGGAAACTCCGACCTCGACCTGGTGGTGGAGGGCGACGGCGTGGCCTTTGCCAAGCGCCTGGCCGAGAGCAACCGCGCGCGCATCAAGAGCCACCACAAGTTCCGCACCGCGGTGGTCATCTTCCCGGATGGCAGGCGGGTGGACGTGGCCACCGCCCGGCTCGAATACTACGAGGCCCCGGCCGCCCTGCCAACGGTGGAGCTCTCCTCCATCAAGATGGACCTCTACAGGCGGGATTTCACCATCAACGCCCTGGCCGTGAACCTGACCCCAGGCAAATTCGGCCTGCTGGCGGATTTTTTCGGTGCCCAGCGCGACATCAAGGACCAGACCATCCGCGTGCTGCACTCCCTCTCCTTTGTGGAAGACCCCACGCGCATGATGCGGGCGGTGCGCTTCGAGCAGCGCTTCGGCTTCAAGGTCGGCGGGCAGACCCAGCGGCTCATGAAAAACGCCCTCCAGCTCGACCTGTTCAACCGGCTCTCCGGCTCGCGCATCTTCCATGAACTCCAGCTCATGCTGGAGGAGGAGCACCCCTCGGACTGCCTGCTGCGCTTAAGCGACATGAAAATCCTCGGGGCCATCCACCCGCTGCTGGAACTGAACCCCAAACGGCGCGAGACCCTGGCGGAGATCGAGAAGGTCCACCTGGGCGTGAGCACCATGTACCTGGAATCGGACATCGAGCCCTGGAAGCTCTACCTCCTTGGCCTCTGCCTGGGGCTCACCAGGGAAGACACCCGCTCCGTCCTCCGGCGGCTGAACATCACCCACCGCGACGAGCGCGAATTCCTGGCCCTGCGCGAACTGGTGGGCGAGACGCTGGGCAAGCTCATTGCCTTCGCCCCCGGGCGGGACAAGCTCTCCGAGCTCTGCCAGTTGCTGGAGCGGCTGCCCGTGGAGGGCGTGCTCTTCCTCATGGCCAGGAGCCGCAAGGAGGAAATCCGCAAGTCCATCTCGCTGTTCCTCTCTCGGCTGCGGTTCCAGACCCTGGAAATCGACGGCAACGACCTCAAGCGCATGGGCATCGAGCCCGGGCCCGTGTTTTCGGACATCCTGCGCCGGGTCAAGGCCGCCGTCATAGACGGCGAGGCCGAAACCCGCGAGGAGCAACTGGAGCGCGCGCGCACGTACAGCGCCGAAATCCAGGGCCGCGAGACGCCCTGACCCCGCATCCTGCTGGCCTGCCATCAGTACGCCCCGGGGTTCAAGCCCCGCAGCCCGCGCGGGCCTTGCCTCCCCCCCGCAACCCGTGTACATCTTGTGAATTGATGCGAAGCGCCACGCCGAAGCCATATGCGGAGGCCATCTCCGTCATCGGCGCGGGCAGTGCGGACGAGCCCGCGCTGGCCTGCGCGCGCGAGGTGGGCCGCCTGCTGGCGGAGGCCGGGTTCGCCGTGGTCTGCGGGGGGCTCTCGGGTGTCATGCGCGCGGCCTGCGAAGGCGCGGCCGAAGCGGGCGGGCTGACCATCGGCATCCTGCCCGGGAACGACCGGAGCGCGGCCAACCCGTTCGTCGCAGTG
>JBFWJM010000381.1:0-2835 GCA_050253205.1 Desulfovibrionaceae bacterium | reverse complement strand
GACCTGACCCTGGGCGGCGTGGCCGTGTGGGGCTCCATCCTCGCGGTGAACGCGGACGTGACGGCTGAATCCGGCGTCATCTGGGGCACCACCATCGCCTCCTCCTGGACCGGAGCCATGCAGCAGAACCACAATCCCTTTACCGGCGACATTCCGGCCACGCCCATCCCCGGCTCGGTCTGGCTGCTCGGCTCGGGCATGCTCGGTCTCGTGGGGTTGAACCGACTGCGGCGGCAATAGCCCACCTTCCCGACGAAACGCACAAAGGCCGCCTCCGGGCGGCCTTTTTCTCGGCCAGTGCTCTGCCCTTTGCTTCGGGATGAAGAAGCATACACGAATTCTTCTCTTCGTCCATTCTTCTGCATCTGCCCCTGGAAGACGGATGCCTGCGGCGCTGAAGGCAGCAGGATGGAAGGCACCGCCGGAATGGGGACGCGCGCACGCCATGGCGCGCGGGAGCAGGAGGCCCCCCAGCCCAGCGCCTCCACGCGGGGAAACGGTCTCCTCGTACGGACGGCCGCTTCTGCCACACGGCTTCCATCCGGCCATTCTCGAACGGGCTCCTCGGGCGGGCGGTCTTCTCGCGCGAACGGTTTTCTCGGGCGGGCGGTCTTCTCGCGCGAACGGTTTTCTCGGGCGAACGGGTTCCTCGGGCGGACAGGCGCCGCCCGGATGATTACTCCGCGCGCCGCACTTTTCTTTCCCCAGGCACCGTGGCATCATGCAGCGGACCGGGAACCACCCCGCAACACACGGCGGGCCACGCGGCCGAAGCCGCCCCGGCCACCAGAACGTCCGCGCAAATTCTTCTCGAACGGCCGAATATCGTTCGGGAACCCTGCCAGCGGCGGACTTTCCTTCCCCAACCAAGAGTGGTAAGGGGAGGACGTTTTTTGAACGCCAACCCTTCTCGCAAGGAGAATCCCATGAATCCCACCGACCTGTTGTATGCCGAAAGCCACGAATGGGCCCGCATCGAGGGTGACGTCGCCACCATCGGCATCACCACGTTCGCCCAGGAGCAGTTGGGCGACCTCGTGTTCGTGGAGCTGCCCCAGGTGGGCGACAGCTTCGAGGCCGGGGCCGAGATGGGCTCGGTCGAGTCCGTGAAGGCCGCTAGCGAGATCTACTGCCCCGTGGCGGGCGAGGTCGTCGAGGTGAACGGCGAGCTGGAGGGCGCGCCCGAGAAGGTCAACCAGGACCCCTACGGAGCGGGCTGGATGATCAAGGTGCGCCTCTCGGCCCAGCCCGAGGGCCTGCTCGACGCAGCCGCCTACGAGGCGAGCATCGCCTAACGAACCAGAAGGAGACCACATGCCCTTCGTCCCCCATTCCCCGGACGAGATCCGGGCCATGCTCGACGTCATCGGCGTCGGGAGCGTCGGCGAGCTCTTCGCGGAGATCACCGACGACATGCGCCCCAAAAGCTTCGACCTGCCCGAAGGCCGCTCCGAGATGGACGTGCTCGCGCACATGGAGCGGCTGGCCGGAAAGAACGCCGCGCCCCACTCCAGCTTCCTCGGCGCGGGCTTCTACGACCACCACATCCCCGCCGCAGTGGACGCGCTCTCCATGCGCGGCGAGTTCTACACGGCCTACACGCCGTACCAGCCCGAGTCCTCCCAGGGCACGCTCCAGGCGATCTTCGAGTACCAGACCGCCGTCAGCAGGCTCATGGGCTTGGACTGCGCCAACGCCTCGGTCTACGACGGGGGCACCGCCCTCTACGAGGCGCTGATGATGGCCGTGCGCAAGACCAAGCGCTCCAAGGTCATCGTCTCCGAGACGCTGAACCCCATCTACCGGGTGATGCTCGACTCCTACACCACGAACCTGAACCTCGAATTCGTCACCGTGCCGCGCAAGGGCGGTACCACGGACGTGCAGGCGCTGGCCGCAGCCCTCGACGGCGACACCGCCGCCCTGCTCGTGCAGAACCCCGACTTCTTCGGCTCCGTGCACGACTACACCGCGCTCTTCGCGGCCGCCGCCGAGCAGAAGGTCGTGTCCATCGTCTCTACCTACCCCGTGCTCCAGTCCGTGCTCAAGACCCCCGGGGCCATGGGCGCGGACGTGGCCGTGGCCGAGGGGCAGTCCCTGGGCATCCCGCTCTCCTTCGGCGGGCCCTACCTCGGCATCATGACCTGCACCAAGGCCATGGTCCGGCAGATGCCCGGGCGCATCGTGGGCCGCACCACGGACACCGAGGGCCGCACGGGCTATGTGCTGACCCTCCAGGCCCGCGAGCAGCACATCCGCCGCCAGAAGGCCACCTCCAACATCTGCTCCAATCAGGCGCTGTGCGCCCTGCGCGCGGCTATCCACCTCTGCCTGCTGGGCGACGAGGGCATGACCCGCACGGCCAACACCTGCATCGAACGGGCGCATCTGCTCGCCTCGCGGCTCACGGCCATCCCCGGGGTGGAACTCCTCACGGACGGCCCCTTCGGCAGCGAGTTCGCCGTGACCCTCCCCGTGAACGCGTACGAGGCCATCTCCCGGCTGCTGGAAAAGGACATCGTGGCCGGGTTCCCCCTCGGGCGCTACTACGACGGCCTGGAAAACGCGCTGCTCGTGGCCTGCACGGAGAAAACCAGCGAGGAGGCCGTGGGCGTCTTCGCCGAACGCCTCAAGGGGGTGCTCGCATGAAGACCATCTTCCAGAAATCCGTGCCCGGGCGCGAGGGCGTCTGGCCCTGCAAGGGCGACTCCTGCTCCATAGACCACATCCCCGCCGAACTCCTGCGCGAGGGAGCCACCGGCCTGCCCTCGGCCTCGGAGCTCGACGTGGTCCGCCACTTCACCCGGCTCTCCCAGAAGAACTTCGGGGTTGACG
>JBFWJM010000380.1:0-2839 GCA_050253205.1 Desulfovibrionaceae bacterium | reverse complement strand
AAGTCAACGGCAACCGCTGAACCCACGAACCCCGAAGAGCCGCTTCGCCACATGATCGACGCGGCGAGGCGGGCGCGGGCGCGGCGGCAAAGACGAGAACGGCGAAGTCAACGGCAACCGCTGAACCCACGAACCCCGAAGAGCCGCTTCGCCACATGATCGACGCGGCGAGGCGGGCGCGGGCGCGGCGGCAAGGACGAGAACGGCGAAGTCAACGGCAACCGCTGAACCCACGAACCCCGAAGAGCCGCTTCGCCACATGATCGACGCGGCGAGGCGGGCGCGGGCGCGGCGGCAAAGACGAGAACGGCGAAGTCAACGGCAACCGCTGAACCTCCACCCATTCGGCAAGTTGATGGAAACATCCGGCGCGGCCCTTCGGGGCCGCGCTTTTTGCTGGCCCGCCTGCCGTGCCTTCCCGGGCATCATCCCCCGCATGGCCCGCCGTCACCCAACGTCACCTCCAACGTCGTTCCCTGCGTCGTCCCCGCCGTCGCTTATCCTCCCCTTCGCCCCAAACACCGCCCACCGCCGTAGCCCATGGCGGCCCATTGCCCAGGCGAACCAAAACCAGTACAACCGGGCCATGGCGACGCCACCCCAGCCGAGCGGCCCCCAGCCGGGCCGCAGAACCACCGACACCATCGCCGCCGTCTGCACCGCCACGGGCGAGAGCGGCGTGGCCATCGTGCGCCTCAGCGGGCCGCGCGCCCTGGAGGCCGCCCGCAGGCTGTTCTCCCCGGCCAACCCCCGGTTCACGGACTTCAAGCCCCACACCCTGCACTTCGGAACATTTCGCGGAGCGGACGGCGAGGCCCTCGACGAAGGGCTCTGCGCGTTCATGCCCGGCCCGCGCTCCTACACCGGGGAAGACACCGTGGAACTGCACACCCACGGCGGACTGGCCGCGCCGCGCGCCGTGCTGGAAGCCGCGCTGGACGCGGGCTGCCGCCTGGCCGAGCGCGGCGAGTTCACCCTGCGCGCGTTCCTCAACGGCCGCCTGGATCTGACCCAGGCCGAGGCCGTGGCCGAGCTCATCCACGCGCCCACCAAGGGGGCCCTGCACCTGGCGCAGGTGAAGCTCTCCGGGGCCCTCGGCAGGCGCATCGCCACCCTGCGCGCCCACCTGGAAACCCTCAAGCGCGAGCTCTGCGTGGCCGTGGACTTTCCCGAGGACGACGTGGAATACCTGCCGCCCGAGGTTCTGGACGCGCGCCTTGGGGAGGCACTGGACGGGCTGGACGCCCTGCTCGCCGGGGTGGAGCGCGCCCGCGCCTGGCGCGAAGGGGCCATGGCCGTGCTCTGCGGCCGGGTGAACGCGGGCAAGTCGAGCCTGCTGAACGGGCTGCTGGGCCGCAGGCGAGCCATCGTCACGGACCAGCCCGGCACCACGCGCGACTACATCGAGGAAACCCTGCACCTGGACGGCCTGTTGCTGCGACTGGTGGATACCGCCGGGCTGCGCGAGGACGCCGAAGAGGTGGAGCGGGCGGGCATGGAGCTGAGCCGCGAGCTGGCCGCGCAGGCGGACCTCGTGGTCTTCGTGGCGGACGGCTCGCGCCCTGTCTCGCGCGATGAACTGGAAACCGCCGCCGCCTGCGGCCCGGACCGGACCCTCGTGGTGCTCAACAAGGCCGATCTCCCCCCGGCAGACCCGGACCCGGCCGCCGTGTACGAGGAGCACTGGTTCACCACCGTTCGCGCGAGCGCGGCCACGGGCCAGGGGCTCGACGACCTTGCCCGGGCCATGCGCCGGGCCGTGCTGGCCGGGAGCAACGCCCCGGGAGAAGGCCCGGACCCGGACGAGGTGGCCCCCAACGAACGCCAGGCCCGCGCATTGAAACGCGCGCGCAAGGACCTCGCCGCCATGCGCGCGGACGCCGCCGCAGGCGTGCCCCACGACCTGCTGGGCGTGGCGCTCGACGCGGCCTGCGCGGAGCTGGCCGCCCTCACCGGGGAGATCACCCCCCAGGAGGTGCTCGACTCCATCTTTGACACCTTCTGCATCGGCAAGTAAGGAGAATCCATGAACACCGAGCCGGAAATCCACGACCTTCGCGCCATCTCCTGCGGCCTCGTGCCAGAGATCGCCCGCGTCCTCCAGGCCGCCGAGGCCGACGTGGTGGAGCTGCACATCAAGCAGGGCATGCGCCTGGAGATCGTCTCCAGCTTCGGCACGGACCCGGACTGGGAGCTGAAGCACGAGAGCCACATCGGGCTCGACGTGGCCCGCTTCACCCGGCGCGCGCGCGGGAAGTCCGCCGCCGGGCTGAATGTCGTGGACTACTGATCCCCGCCTTCCTCTCTGGGGCCGCCATTGGCTGCAACCTCTCCTGCCGCTTCCGCCAGGGCCCGCCGGGCCGGGCCGAGCGTGGCCGAACCCGCCGCCAGCGCTGCCGATGCCACAAGCCGCTCCAGGTCCGCCATGGTGTCCACGTCGCACCGCTGCTCCAGGAGCAGCACGTCCCGGTCGTTGAATTCCAGCCACGAGCGTGTCCGCCCCAGAACCTCGGGCCCGCCCCACTCCATGCCCGCGAAGACCTCGGGCGAGAAGCCCTCGCGGTCGAAGCCGATGAGCCAGTAGCCGCCGTCCTCGGCCGGGCCCAGGGCGCAGGAGCGCCGCTTTTCCAGGTGCGCCAGGGCGCGGCGCACATCCTCGTCGCGCGCTTCGGGTATGTCGCTGCCCAGGAGCACCACCCGTTCGTACCCTCGGTGAAAGGCCGCCTGGAAACCGTTCTTCATGCGCTGGCCCAGGCCCGCGCCGCGCTGCGGCCAGTATTCCCGCTCCCCGAGCCAGGCGCGCATGTCGGCCTCGCGCTCCGCCGGGGCGAAGCAGACC
>JBFWJM010000379.1:0-2864 GCA_050253205.1 Desulfovibrionaceae bacterium | reverse complement strand
CGTCGAACCGGCCGCCGGACCTATTCCTTCTTCTCCAGCTTGCCGTGGTGGATCAGGTATTCCTCGGCCGCTTCGGGACCCATGAAGCGGTCCATCATCTTGCGCGGCGTGTTGGGGATGTCCACCAGGATCAGGCCGTCCATGCAGTCGCCGAAGTCCGGGTCGATGTTGAAGGCCAGGATGCGGCCGCCGAGCTTCATGTACTGGCGGAAAAGCACCGGGATGCCCCGGCCGTGCTCGATGTCCTCGACGATGGAGCCCAGGTTCTCCGGGTCCTCGAAGGCCGATTCGGGCAGGGACACGTCGAGCCGCTTGAGCCGCTTGAGCTTGGGCGGGCGCTTGGGCTTGATCATCTTGGCCAGTTCCGGGAAGGAGCTGTGCTTCTTGAGGAAGCGGATCATGACCTCGCGGGATATCTCGGAATAGTCGCTGGACATGGACACGCAGCCGAACATGGTCTTGTACTGCATGTCGCGGTGCATGTAGACGCCGATGGCCTTCCACAGGAGCAGCAGGGCCTGGTAGCTGCGCTGGTACTTGGCCAGGATGAAGGAGCGGCCGAACTCCAGGGCCGGATTGATCTGGTCCATGAGCTCGGGGCCGAACTTGAACAGGGTCCGGGAATAGAGACCGTTCACGCCCTGGCGGGCCATGATCTCGTCGCAGCGGGCGAAACGGTAGGCCCCGGCCACCTCGTTCTCCTCGCGGTTGTAGAGGACCAGGTGGCGGTAGGTCTCGTCGAAGCGGTCCAGGTCCAGGGACTGGCCCGTGCCCTCGCCCACCGGCCGGAAGGTCTCCTCACGAAGCCGCCCGATCTCGCGGAGCATGCCCGGGATGCGCGCCGCCCCGGCCTCGAAGACCACGAAGGGGCCGGACTCCACCAGGATGTTCTCCTCGGTCAGGCTGGCCAACTCCTGGATGAGCTGGGCCCGGGCCAGGGGTTCGGCGATGGGCTCCATGTCCTGGCCTTCGGCCACCGCCGCGCGCCGGGACTTGGCCTCGCCCCAGCGGCAGAGCAGATGGGTGCGGAAACGCAGGTAGTCGATGAGCTCCTTGTCCGTCTCGTAGCGGGCCAACTTCTCGGGCGGCAGCGGATTTCCCACGTAGACGTGGATGGGCTTGTTGGTCTGGCGCAGGTTGGCCCGGGGGATCATGGCCGTCCGAAGGCGGGGATGAATGAGCCCCATGGCGTTGAACAGGGGGCCGTGGTGGCCCTGGAAGCAGACCGGCAGGAAGGTCGCCCCGGTCCTGCGGCCGATGCCCGCGATGGTCGGGTTCCAAGCGTTGTCGCGGACCATGCGCTTCTTGAGCCTGAGCGAGGCCACCTCGCCGGCCGGGAAGACCAGCAGCGCGCCGCCGCTCCTGAGGTGCTTGAGCGCCTTCTTGGTCCCGGCCATGTTCTTCTGGGCCGCGTCCTTGCCCCCGAACACGTCCACCTCGTACATGCGGGCGGCGTACTCGGGGATGATCATCATCATCTGATTGGACAGGGCGCGCACGTCGTCGCGCACCATGCGGATGAGCTTGAACAAGAGCAGCCCGTCCACCACGCCGAAGGGGTGGTTGCTGACCACCAACAGCGGCCCGGTCTTGGGGATGCGTTTGACCATGTCCTCGGGGACCTGGAGGTCGAGCTTCAGAACCTGGGCCACCAGGTCCTCGAACTTGCCGTCCGGGTAGATGCGCTTCAGGGCCTTGTAGTCCCGGTAGACCTGGTTGAGTCGCTTGAAGCAGAGCAGACGCGCGAGTGGGCGTTTCATGGCCGAGAAAAGCACCTTGCGGATCGGGTCCTTGTACGGTTCCCCGAACTGGAAGATCACTTCTCGGCCTGGCGTAAGGTCCGGTTTGGGCATGGATTCTCCTGTCGAAAGGTCGGCTTTCTTACCAAAAAAACTGGTGATCGTAAATATCCGCGCGGGCCGGGCGTCCGCCCGGAAAGTCAGGACTGGCAAGCCTCCCCCGGCATGTGACGGAATATTGCGGAAACGTCGCCATGCCATGGCGTCCCCCCCGGGACCACCCCGGCATGCGCTTTACAGGAAAACCGAGAAAGCATACTCGTTCCCCCATGACGAGAACCAGCGGACTGCTCCTGCACCTGACCAGCCTGCCGGGCCCCTACGGCATCGGCGACCTGGGCGACGAGGCCCTGGAATTCGGCCGCTTCCTGGCCCGGGCCGGGCAGACCTGGTGGCAGGTCCTGCCTCTGACGCCCACGGACGGCATCGCCGGGCACTCGCCCTACTCCGGCCTGTCCGCCTTCGCGGCCAACCCCCTCTTGGTCAGCCCCAAGCGGCTTCACGAGGACGGCCTGCTGGGCCGCAAGACCCTGGAGGAGATGGCTCTGCCCAACGGCCGCCGCGTGGACTTCGCGTCCGTGGTCCGGGCCAAATCGGCCATGTTCGAGGCCGCCTTCGCCACGGCCGAGCCGGGCCTGCTGGACAACGCGGACTTCGGCCGCTTCCTGCGCGACAACGGCACCTGGCTCAACGACTTCGCCTTCTTCCTGGCCGTCAAGAAGGAGTTCGGCCGCGCGCCCTGGACCAGGTGGCCCCAGGACCTGGCCCAGCGCGAGAACCGCGCCCTGGCCGAATGGGGCTCCAAGCTGGCCCGGCCCATCCTCTATGAGAAGTTCCGCCAGTACTGCTTCTTCCGCCAGTGGGCCCGGCTACGGGCCGAACTGGCCGAACTGGGCGTGCGCATGCTGGGCGACGCGCCCATCTACGTGACCCACGACTCCCCGGACGTCTGGTGCAACCGGGGGCTGTTCAAGCTGGACGACCAGGGCGAGCCCACCGTCGTGGCCGGGGTGCCGCCGGATTATTTCTCCAAGCACGGCCAGCGCTGGGGCAACCCGGTCTACG
>JBFWJM010000378.1:0-2869 GCA_050253205.1 Desulfovibrionaceae bacterium | reverse complement strand
TCCAGGCTCTCGGGAGCCAGGGGGCACATGGGCAGGCGGAACTCCGCCGGAGGGATGACTCCCATGAGGCTCAACGAGGTCTTCACCGGGATGGGGTTGGTCTCCACGAACATGGCCTTGTTCACGGGGTTCATCTGTAGGTGCAGGTCCAGGGCCTTGCGCTGGTCGCCATCCAGGAAAGCGCGGCACATGGCGCTCATCTCCGAGGGCATGATGTTGGAGATGACGGAGATGACGCCCTTGCCGCCCACGGCCAGCAGGGAGAGGGCAGTGAAGTCGTCGCCGGAGAGCATGTTGAAATCGCGCCCCAGCAGCTCAATGACGTCCGTGGCCTGGGTCATGCTGCCCGTGGCCTCCTTCACGCCCACCACCTCGGGAACGGCGGCGGCTATGGCCGCGAGCTGGGCGGGCTGGAGGTTCAGGCCCGTGCGGCCGGGAACGTTGTAGATGACAAAGGGAATGGAGGCCTCGGCGGCGATGGCCTTGTAGTGGCCGACAAGCCCGGCGGTGGTGGGCTTGTTGTAGTAGGGGGTCACCTGGAGGGTGGCGTCCGCCCCGGCGTCCTTGGCCAGCTGGGTCAGCTGGATGGCCTCGCGGGTGGAGTTGGACCCCGCCCCGGCGATGACGGGCACGCGGCCCTTGGCCTGCTCCACGCAGACGCGGATGACCTGGCCCTGCTCCTCGTGGGAGAGGGTGGCGGCCTCGCCGGTGGTGCCGCAGGGCACCAGCCCGTCGATGCCTTTTTCGATCTGCCACTCCACGAGCCGCCGATAGGCTTCCTCGTCGAATTCGCCGTTACGGATCGGTGTCACGAGTGCCGTGAAGGCTCCACGCAGTTCCATTGTCGATTCCTCCTTGCCTGGGCGCGGTCTATTATCGACCGCTGTTACTGTTGTTCCGCCTTCCAGACGATGGAAAGCATATCGACGTCCTCCACATAGCCATCCGTGAGCACCACCGGCTCGGTGCGGATGTCCTTGTTCTGGGTCCAGACGTGGCCGTCTTGCTCCGGCCAGGACTCGACGTCGATCTTCAGCACGTATTTGCCGCGCCCGTAGGCTCTCACCCACCAGGTGCGGCCTCCGGCCTGGGCGGAACCCGGCATCTCCACGCCGGGGCCCGAGCCGAGCAGAATGTCCACCGCGTGCCTGGGCGAGGATTTCAGGTAGGCCTGTTCGGCCCAATACCCCCAGGGCGAGAGGCCGACAATGAGGTCCGCCTCCGCGCGTTTGTTCATGACCAGGGCCTCAACGCGTGCCATGGCCTGCTCCGGTGCTTCCTTGGCCGTGCCGATGTCGGGAAAGATGACCACGCCCACCGTCTTGCCTGTGATGGAGAAGGACCGATACGCGGGCTCCCGCGAGGTGAAAAAGCCCCTGGGCAGCGCCACGCCGGAAGCGGCGAACGCCTCCGCCTCCTTGGGCGAGGCCAGGCCCAGGTCGTAATGCAGGCTGGAGTACGCCTCGCGCAGCACTTCGAGAATTCCCGGCTCCGCTGGCTGCGCGCCGGAGCGGACGAATTCGCCCGTTCCGGCAATGAGCAGCAGCCGATGCGGATCGACCTGACCCCGAACGGTCGAAAGATAGGTGGCCCGCCGGGCCAGCCCCCCTATGGTCCTGCCGCCTCATGACGGACAGGGACGCAGCTCCCCGTAGCTGTTGCCGGTGAAGAGGAGGGTCAGGGCGGGCTCGGCCTTGGCGGCCTGGGCGAGGAGCAGCAGTCCGGCGAGAACCGGCAACAGCAGTAGGCGACGAGACATGGCTAGCTGTTGATGTACTCCTTGAGCTCCTTGCCGGGGCGGAAGAAGGGGAGTTTTTTCGAGCTCACCTGGACCACGTCCCCGGTCTTGGGGTTGCGGCCGGTGTACCCTTCGTACTCCTTGATCTTGAAGCTGCCGAACCCGCGGATCTCGACCCTGTCGCCGCGCACAAGGGCTTCCTTGATGGCGTCCACGAAGGCCGTGACGATCTTGGTGGCCTCATCCACGTGAATTTTCTTCTGTTCGGCCAGCGCCTTGATCAGTTCGCTTTTGTTCATGTCCTAGCTCCAGAGGGCGTTGATTTTCGCCCGATAGGTTGAGTCAGAGCGCAGTACGCTCGGGAATCGTGGATAAGTATGCCGAAAACCAATTAATTTCGTCAACCATTTTTCTCCTGGCCGAAGTGAAAGTTTTTCAGCACCGGACGGGCGGAAATGGCCTCCATGTTATCCAGTCGATAGCGCAGGAAAACCTTGGCCAACTGCTGGATATCCTTGGATGCAGGGCAGTCCGGTGCGTGGCGCAGCAGGGGGGTCTGGTGGCGGATGGAGTCCGGCACCTTGGGGTCGTGGCGGATGAAGCCGAGCAGCCTGGGTTCCATGCCGAGGAAGTTCTGGCAGGCTCCGCTCAACCGCTCGAAGGTTCTGGCCGCCTCCTGCTTGCCCGAGGCCATGTTCACCACCACCAGGAAGTCCGTGACGCCGTGCTCGTTTCTGAGCACTTTCATCATGGCGTAGGAGTCCGTCAGCGACGTGGGCTCCGGGGTCACCACCATGAGCCTGAGCTGGGTCATGGCCGCGAACGCCAGGGCCGTGGAGTTGATTCCCGCGCCCAGGTCGAGCACGAGCATCTGGTAGCGCGAGAGCAGGCCCGTGATCTTCTGGAAGAGCACGGCGCGCATGTCCTCGTCCATCTCCACCAGCTCGGGCACGCCGCTGGCCGCCGGGAGAAAGTCGAACCCCCCGGGCTCGATGGCGGTCACCACCTCGTCGGTGGGCACCTCGTCGCCCAGCAGGTCCTGGAGGTTGCGCTCCGGGGCGAGCCCGAGCATCACGTCGAGGTTGGCCAGGCCCAGGTCGCAGTCCATGAGCAGGGAGGTGAGCCCCTGCC
>JBFWJM010000377.1:0-2885 GCA_050253205.1 Desulfovibrionaceae bacterium | reverse complement strand
GGCACCGCGCCCAGCCGGGGGGAATGACGCCCCGGCACCCCGTCACGTCACACCGACCGGAGAGAGGGAGTAGGTTCATGCGTCACCCGGCAGTTGCGGTTTGCACCGCGCTTTTCACGTTCCTGTTCGCGTCCGCCTGCCTAGCGGCGGACAAAAGTCTCATGGAAGACGTCATCTACCTCGACACGTACACCGTCACGGATACGGCCGAGGAGGACAGCCTGAACAAGTCCAGCCTGCGGGTGGAGGAAAAAAACCGCAGCAACAACATAGCGGACTACCTGGCCAACGACCCGGAGATTTCCTTCAAACGCAAGTCGAACATCGGCGACAGCGGCGACGTCATCTCCATCCGCGGCTTCGAGAGCAAGCGCATCATGCTCAACCTCGACGGCCGCAGCATCAGCTCCACGGGCAACGTGGGCGGCAACTACATCGACTTCAGCACCATCCCGCTGGACAACATCGAGCGCATCGAGATCGTCAAGGGCGGCAGCTCCATCGAGTACGGCAACCACGCCCTGGGCGGCGTGATCAACGCCTACACCAAGGCCCCGGAGGAAGAGCCCAGCATCGACGTCTACGCCACCGTGGGCGGCTGGAAGCACATCCACGACTTCCACAACTACCGCGCCGGATACGCCCAGAAGTTCGGCAACGTGGGCCTGAGCCTTGGTGCCAGCCACCAGGAGGCCGAGGCCTACCTGCGCAACAACGACTACATGTCCGTCCACGTGTACCCCAAGCTCACCTACGAGGCCCCCTGGAACGGCAAGCTCTCCATGGGCTGGAACTACAGCTACACCGACCGCGGGCTCATCCGCTCCAACCGCAACGACGGCGACCCGGACAGCGACTCCAGCCCCGGCCTCGCCGGGTGGGACGACTCCATCGACGACGCCTACCCCACGGCCTCGGGAGAATACTTCGCGGGCGGCACGCCCACCCCGTCCATGAGCATCATCGGCGAGGGGGCCCACTGGGTGAAGCGCCGCCACCTCTTCGACGTGACCTACCAGCAGGACATTCTGGAAGACGGCTTCCTGAACGTCATGCTCTTCAAGAACCACGAGAGCAGAAACGAGCGCAACTACGCGGACGTGGCCGCGCGCGTCCAGGCCGGAACCGTGGGCGCCTGGGCCTTCAACGCCGCCCTGACCCAGGACGGCGACCTCGTCATGGAGCGCAACGTCACCGTGGACAAGAGCTACGGGGCCAAGGTCAAGGGCGGCTGGGAGCTGGAGGACCACTCGCTGCTGGCGGGATGGGAATACAAGGTGCTCGAATCCGGCGGCATCGAGGTGCGCTACGTGGACACCAACTACAACAAGCACCCCTCCAACGTGGCGGGCGAGATGGAGAGCAGCCAGGGCAGCCCCATGGCCTACGTCACGGGCATCTTCGCCGGAGACAGGTTCCAGGTGACGGACAGCCTGCTCGTGGACTTCGGCGCGCGGCTCGACCGCTTCCAGTACACCCCGGACGGGGCCGAGGACGAGCTGAACAACCACCAGATATCCCCCAAGGTCACCGCCACCTACGCCTTCGACGACCATCAGACCATCACTGCGGCCGCGTACAAGAACTACCGCACTCCCACCCTGCCCGAGCTCTACTGGGCCAGCCAGGCCAAGACCACCCTGACCTGGCTCGACGGCGTGGACATCAAGCCCGAGTCGGAGCTGGGCTTCGACCTGGCCTACCGCTACCGCTTCGACGGCGGCGCGTCCGTCCAGCTCTCGGGCTACTGGTACGACATCGAAGACTACATCATGCACAAGTCCGTCTCCACGGGCGGCGGCTCCACCTGGGCCGCCTTCAACACCGACGCCGAGATCCGGGGCCTGACCCTCACGGCCAACTACCCCGTGCTGGAGACCGTCATGCTCCAGCTCTCCGGCACCTGGCAAAAGACCAAGAAGGACAACGACCCCTCCGACCCGGAGAACGTCCTGGAACGGCTCGACTACATCCCCGACGTCAAGGCCCTGGCCGGGATATCCTGGGACATCACGCCCGACCTCGTGCTCGACACCACGGCCAACTACGTGGGCCAGCGCGACTACACCATCAGCTCCAACTCCCTGGACAAGGGCACCCTCGGCGCCTACACCACCGTGGGAGCCAGCCTGCGCTACAAGCTGGACGAGCGCACCACCCTGGAGCTCTACGGAGACAACCTGACCAATACCCGCTATGAAGAGTCCTGGGGCTACCCCTCCATGGGCACCAACATCGGAGTAGGATTCAAATGGAATCTGTAACCACCCCCCGGCCCGACCCCGCCTCGGCGCAGAAGGCCTTCTGGGACGACAAGGCCCGGACCTTCCCGCGCTACGAGGAGGGCGACCACACCTACGAGGCGGGCGTGCTGCGCACCATCCGCGACAACGGCGTGGACTTCGCCGAAAAACGCGTGCTCGACGTGGGCTCGGGCAGCGGCATGTACACCCTGCGCCTGGCCCGGGAGGCCGCCAGCATCACCGCCGTGGACATCTCCCCGGTGATGCTCGGCATCCTGGAAAAGGACGCCCGGGAGCAGGGCATCGGCAATATCGAGTACGTCTGCTCCGAGTGGATGGACTTCGACAGCAGCGAGACCTACGACGTGGTCTTCTGCTCCATGACCCCGGCCATCCAGAGCGACGAGTCGCGCGAGAAGCTTCTGGGCCACGCCCGGGGCTGGACCGTGTTCATGGGCTTTGCCGGGATCATGGACTCCGACATCATGCGCGGGCTCTTCGAGCACTATGGCAAGACGCCCAAGGTCTTCAACAACGGGCCCGAGATGCGCGAATGGCTGGAGGAGCGGGGCATGGCCCCGCTCTCGGTGATCCTCGACGGCGAGTGGGTGGTGCCCAAGGACCTGGGCGGGACACTCGACG
>JBFWJM010000376.1:0-2912 GCA_050253205.1 Desulfovibrionaceae bacterium | reverse complement strand
AGATGTTGCGATCATCGAAGCCGCTGGCGCGGGGTCGTCTGGATGCCTCCGGCGGCCAAGGGGGCCAGCCCCCTTGGAACCCCGATCCGCTTCGCACTGGCCGCGCGCGGACTCGCCGGAGTGTTTCAACCTGCGGGGCGAGACGTGTGACTTTGCAATGGCAGCGCACGGACTCGCCTGCGATTCACTGAACAAAGCCATCGAGGATGCGCACAACGCACCCCCTGGCGCGGGCGCGCCGCGAGGGCGAGGCGCGAACGCGGCGCGGGGACGATGCGTACTCCCAGCTACGTGAGGACCCGCGCCGCTTGAGCAACAAAGCCCTCGCGGATGCGCCCGCGCCAGGTCAGGGGCGCACGGGAAGCCACTCCCCCGATTCGATGAACCTCCCCCTGGGGGTGGGGAAGAAATAGAGCCAGGCGAGGAGCTTGGAGCCGTCCTCCAAAACCACGTCCACCTGCTCGCGGCGGTAGTAGTCGGGGTGCTCCTCCAGGCGGTCGAGGCGCTGGAGGGTCTGCCCGTCCACCTCGTAGACCTCGCCGTGGATGGGGGTCAGGTGCTCCTCGCGGATGACAAAGGGATACTCGCCCTCGTACAGGGCATAGGCGTGCAGGGTCCGGGCGCGGCCGAGGCAGCGCGCCTCCTCCAGAAAAAAGTGGTTGGAACAGCCGCGTTTGAGCGTGCCGTAGACGAACACCAGATGTTTCAGGTACATCTCTCCCTCCCGGCGCATGCCGTGCGCCTGGCATGACATATTTGTCGAGGCGGATGCCGGTTCTCGACAACATCGTCAACAAACCCGAGCCCGCGAGGAGCGAATGAGCCGCATCGGAGTGGACACCGGAGGGACGTTCACGGACTTCATCGTCAATGACGGCGAGGGGTTCCGGGTGCTCAAGCAGCTCTCCACCCCGGACGACCCTTCCCGGGCGGTCATTCAAGGACTGGGCCAACTGCGCGGCCCGGCCCCAGGAAATGCACAAGACCCCGAAAATGCACGGGACCCCGAGGTCATCCACGGCTCCACCGTGGCCACCAACGCCATCCTGGAGCGCAAGGGTGTGCGCACGGCCCTGGTGACCAACGAGGGGTTCGCGGACGTCATCGAGATCGGCCGCCAGGAGCGCGGCGACCTTTACGACCTCGCCTGGCGCAGGCCGCCCTGCCCCGTGCCCGTGGAGCTGCGCTTCGGCGTGCCAGGGCGCATCGACGCCGAGGGGCGCGAGGCCGAGCCCTGGAACGAGGCGGTGGCGAGGGATGTTGCGCGGGAGGTGGCCGCCAGCGGGGCGGAGTCCGTGGCCGTGTGCCTGCTGTTCTCGTTTCTCGACCCCTCCCACGAGCTGGCCATGGAGCGCGCGCTGCTGGAGGAGGCCCCGGGGGTGGCGGTGTCCCTCTCGCACCGCATCCTGGCGGAGTTCCGCGAGTTCGAGCGCACGTCCACCACGGTGGTGAATGCCTACGTGGCCCCGAGGATGGACCGCTACCTGGCGCGGCTGGAGGCGGCGGTTCCGGGCGGGCTGTCCATCATGCAGTCCAACGGCGGGACCATCTCTTCGGCCACGGCGCGGAGCGAGCCCGTGCGCACCATCCTCTCGGGCCCGGCCGGGGGCGTGGTGGGCGCGCTGGGCATGGGCCGGGAGGCGGGCTTCCCCAGGCTCATGACCTTCGACATGGGCGGCACGTCCACGGACGTGGCCCTGCTGGACGACACCCTGCCCCTGACCACGGGCACGGTGATCTCCGGGTTCCCGGTGAAGACGCCCATGCTCGACATCCACACCGTGGGCGCGGGGGGCGGCTCCCTGGCGCGGCTGGACACGGGCGGCGCGCTGGCCGTCGGCCCGCGCTCGGCCGGGGCGGCCCCAGGCCCCCTGTGCTACGGCCGCTCGAAGCTCGGCGCGGACGGCATCACCGTGACGGACGCGAACCTCTTTCTCGGCAGGCTGGTGGAAGACCGCTTCCTGGGCGGGGCCATGCGCCTGGACCGAACGGCCCTGGACGCCCCCATCAAAGAGCTGGCGGCGCGGGCCGGGCTCTCCCCGGTGGAGCTGGCCGAGGGCGTGCTCCAGGTGGCGGACTCGAACATGGAGCGCGCGCTCCGGGTCATCAGCGTGGAGCGCGGGCACGACCCGCGCGAGTTCACGCTCTTCTCCTTCGGCGGAGCGGGCGGGCTGCACTGCGCCTCCCTGGCGCGGCAGCTCGGCATGGAGCGGGTGCTCGTGCCCGCCAACGCGGGCATCCTCTCGGCCCTGGGCATGCTCCTGGCGGACGTGGTGGTGGACGACTCCCTGACCATCATGCGCGACGCCCGGGACCTGCCCCCGGAGGAGCTGGACCGGCTCTTCGCCCCGCTGGAGGAGCGCGCCCTGGAGGCCCTGCGCCGGGAGGGCAGAGGCGGGAGCGGCTTCGCGGAAATCCGCCTCCTGCGCGGACTGGACATGCGCTACGCGGGCCAATCCTTCGAGCTGATGGTGGAGCTGGCCGCAGGGGCCGACCCGGCCGCGCTCTTCGAGGCCCTGCACGAGCGCAGCTACGGCCACCGCAACCCGGGCGCCCCGGTGCAGGCCGTGAACCTGCGGCTGCGGGCCGTGGGCGTGCGCGTGCGGCGCGAGCCCCGGCGGGCCGGGGCGCTCACGGAGAGCGTGCCCCAGGCGGCGCGCCTGGGCGGGCGCGGGGTCGTCTTCGGCGGGCGCGAGGAGCGGGCCGAGGTGTTGGAGCGCGCGGCGCTGCTGCCCGGCAACCGCTTCGCGGGCCCGGCCTTGGTGGTGGAATACAGCACCACGGTGGTGCTGCCGCCCGGGCCAGTGGCCCGGGTGGACGGCCTGGGCAACCTCGTGCTGGCGGTGGGGGGGTAGGCGGCTATACCACCCCCGGCACCGGGGGCGCCAACTTCCGCTGCACCCCCCGCCCGC
>JBFWJM010000375.1:0-2935 GCA_050253205.1 Desulfovibrionaceae bacterium | reverse complement strand
GGATGAATCTCGGCAAACTCGGCAAGCAACGGCGGCAGAATCCAGTGCCCGGGAATGGTGGAGGCCCCGAGGCCCAGGGTTCCGGAAACCCTGTCCTGCATCAGCTCGATCTCGGAGCGGGCCATCTCCAGCTTGCGGAAAATCTCGCTGGCGGTCTTGTAGAGCACCTCGGCGGGCCCGGTGGGCAGCACGGAGCGCCCCAGGCGGTCGAACAGGCGGACGCCGAGTTCTTCCTCCAGGCCGATGATGTGCGCGCTCACCGTGGGCTGGGAGAGGAAAAGCTCCTCCCCTGCCCGAGAAAAGCTTCGTTGCTCGTAGACTTTGCAAAAAGCGGAAAGTTTTCTGAAATCCATAATGCAAATACTATTGATCGATCCGGTCAATTTGAGCAAGCAAAAAAAAGGAGCGGGCTGACCCGCTCCTTGTGAATCAACGTGGAGCCACGCTCCTATTCGGATTTTTCTTCGGCCTCAGGTGTTTCCTCGGCGGGAGCCTCCTCGGCCTTGGGGGCTTCCTTCTTCGGAGCCTCGGCCTTCTTGGGGGCATCCTTCTTCTCGGCCTTGGCCTTGGGCTCTTCCTGCTTGGCCTCGTCTGCGGCCTTCTTGGTCAGCTCGATGAGGACCATGGGCGCGCAGTCGCCCTTGCGGGGCTGGGCCATCTTGAGGATACGGGTATAGCCACCGCCGCCTTCCTTGAAGCGCGGGCCGATCTCGTCGAAGAGGACCTTGACCATCTGGTGGTTGTTCAGCACCTTGTAGGCCATGCGGCGGGCATGCAGGTCGTTGCGGACAGCCAGGGTGATGAGGCTGTCGACCACCTTGCGCAGTTCCTTGGCCTTGGCCTCGGTGGTGCGGATGCTCTCGTAGGTCAGCAGGGCGCGAGCCATGTTCCGGAACATGGCCTTACGGTGCGAGTTGGTGCGGTTCAGCTTGCGGCCGGATTTATTATGCCTCATTTTTCTCTTTCCTCTTCAACCATTCCTGATGTTTCTTGTCGAACTCCTCGATGGACATGCCGAACTTGAGGTTCATGCCATCGAGAACCCGGCGGATCTCGTCAAGCGACTTGCGGCCGAAGTTCTTGGTCTTGAGCATCTGCTGCTCGGTGCGCTGCACGAGTTCGCCGACAAGCTGGATGTTCGCTGCCTTGAGGCAGTTGGTGGCTCGCACGGAGAGCTCCAGCTCGTCGATGGACTTGAACCAATTGGAGTCGAGGTCGAGATCGGACTCCTTGCCCTGGTCCTGTTCGCTGGAGAGTTCATCGAAGTTGATGAACACGGACAGCTGGTCCTTGAGGATCTTGGCGGAATAGGCCACGGCGTCCTCGGGGGAGACGGAGCCGTCCGTCCAGACCTCGAGGATGAGTTTGTCGTAGTTGGTCATCTGGCCGACGCGCGCCTGCTCCACGGTGTAGGCCACCTTGCGGACAGGGGCGAAGGAGGCGTCGAGCGCGATGAGACCGATATCCTCGGACAGGCCCTCGTGAAGATCGGCCGGCACGTAGCCCTTGCCCATGCGGACTTCGAGCTCCATGTTGAGCGGAAGATTCTCGGAGAGGGTCGCGATGTGCTGATCCTTGTTCAGGACCTTCACGTTCTGGTTCTCCTGAATCATGGCCGCAGTGACGGGCCCCTTCTTCATGGCGGAAAGGGTCAGAACCTGCGGCTCCTCGTTGGTCATGGCCAGACGGACCTGCTTGAGGTTCAAGACGATCTCGGTCACGTCTTCCTGGACGCCCTGGATGGTGGTGAACTCGTGCTGCACCCCCTCGACGCGGGCGGCCACAATGGCGGCGCCCTGCAAGGAAGAGAGCAGAACCCGCCTGAGCGCGTTGCCGATGGTGGTGGCGAAGCCGCGTTCCAGCGGTTCGCACACGAACTTGCCGAACACCTCGCTCGACTTGGGATCGCGTACGAGTTGTTCGGGCTTGACGAGCTCGGCCCAGTTGCGGGCGTTGATCAGTTTTTCACCGTCTTGAACAAGCATGGATCACCTATTTACTTGGAGTACAGCTCGACGATGAGCTGCTCGTTGATCGGGAACTGGATGTCGGCGCGCTGCGGCATGGCCTTCACGGTACCCTTGAAGGCGGCGGCGTCTGCCTCCAGCCATTCAGGGCAGCCGCGACGGGCGATGACGTCCTGCGCTTCGGCCAGCACCGGAATCTTGCGCGCTGCTTCGCGCACCTCGATGACATCGCCCTCGCGGACGAGCATGGAGGGCACGTTCACGCGACGGCCGTTGAGCATGAAGATGCCGTGACGGACCATCTGGCGGGCCTGGGAACGGGAGTTGGCCAGGCCGAGACGGTAGACCACGTTGTCCATGCGGCGCTCAAGCAGGGCGAGCAGGTTGTCGCCGGTGACGCCCTTCATGGCGTCGGCGCGCTCAAAGTAACGGCGGAACTGGTCCTCAAGAATGCCGTACATGCGGCGGACCTTCTGCTTCTCGCGCAGCTGGATGGCGTAGTCGCTCATCTTGCGGCGCATGCGCGCGGAGCCGCCGGGCGCATAGGGCCGGCGCTCGTAGGCGCACTTGTCGGTGTAGCAGCGATCGCCCTTGAGGAAGAGTTTCTCCCCCTCGCGGCGGCAGATACGGCACTTAGCTTCGGTATAACGGGCCACGGGATATCCTCCTTAAACGCGGCGGCGTTTGGGCGGGCGGCAGCCGTTGTGGGGAATCGGCGTGACGTCGCGGATGAAACTGACCTTCATGCCACAGGCGGAGATGGCGCGCATGGCGGCCTCGCGGCCGGAGCCCGGGCCCTTCACGAAGATGCCGACGGTACGCATGCCATTGTCCTGGGCGGTGCGGGCGGCGCCTTCGGCGGCGATCTGGGCGGCAAACGGCGTGGACTTGCGGGAGCCCTTGAAGTGGGCGCCGGCCGAAGCCCAGCTGATCACGTTGCCCTTCATGTCGGTGAAGGTGATGATGGT
>JBFWJM010000374.1:0-2944 GCA_050253205.1 Desulfovibrionaceae bacterium | reverse complement strand
CAGTGATTTTTCTTCAATCTTTTTTCACACAAATGGCAATCCGCGTGGTAAGCAGAAGGCGGGCCACGAGGGACGGGCACCCCGCCCCCCCCGCATCGGCCCCACCCCCGGGGCCGGCATCGGCCCTCCCCCAGGACACAGCACCGGAACGATGACGCCAGCCAGCACCAGCCCCGCAGCACGAAGCAGAAGCGCCGCCCGCGCCCGCGCCAGGAGGCGCGATGCCCTGGACATATGCCTCTTCGCGCTGCTGGCGGCCGGGCTCGTCTGGCTGCTGCTGCTCGGCACGGAGCGCACGGGCTACTACTGGCAGTGGTACCGGCTGCCGCGCTTCCTCTTCACCATGGACGAGGCCGGGATGCACCCGGGCCCGCTGCTGGCCGGGCTCTGGGTCACCCTGCGGGTCACGGCGCTCTCCTTCGTGCTGGCCTTCGCCTTCGGGCTGCTGGCGGCCCTCTGCCGCCTCTCGGGCTCGCCCGTGGCCGCCCTGCTGGCAAGGGTGTACCTGGAAACCATCCGCAACACCCCGCTGCTCATCCAGATTTTCTTCATGTATTTCGTGCTGTCGCCCATTCTCGGCATGGAGTCCTTCGCCTCTGCGGTGCTGGCGCTCTCGCTCTTCGAGGGGGCCTATGCCTCGGAGATATTCCGCGCGGGCATCGAATCCGTGGACAAGGGCCAGTGGGAGGCGGCGCGCAGCCTGGGCGGCGGCTCGTGGTTCACCTACGTCCACGTGGTCCTGCCCCAGGCCGTGCGGCGGATCATCCCGCCGCTGCTCGGCCAGGGCGTCTCGCTCATCAAGGACTCGGCCCTGGTCTCCACCATCGCGGTGTACGATCTGACCATGCAGGGCATGTCCATCGTCTCGGACACGTTTCTCACCTTCGAGGTCTGGTTCACGGTGGCGGGGGTGTACCTCGCCCTGAACCTGACCCTGGCGGGGGTGGTGCGGCTCGTCTCCGCCGCCACGAACAACGCCGATGCGACAACCTGAAGGCAATCAACCCGGAAACCCAACCTCAACCCAACGGGAGGCTCCCATGACCATCTGGAGAACCATCAAGCTCGGCGCCGCGCTCTGCGTCGTCATCCTCGGGCTGGCCACCTCCGTCTGGGCGGCGGACGTCCGACAGGAACTCACCCAGCAAAGCGCCCTGGAGCAGGTGCTCCGGCGGGGTACGCTCAAGGTCGGCATGTCCACCTTCGTGCCCTGGGCCATGAAATCCAAGACCGGCGAGCTCATCGGCTTTGAGATCGACGTTGCCAGGAAGCTCGCAGCGGACATGGGCGTGGCCGTCGAGTTCATCCCCACCAAGTGGGACAACATCATCCCCGCGCTCATGGCCGGGAAGTTCGACGCCATCATCGGCGGCATGGGCATCACCCCCGAGCGCAACCTCAAGGTCAATTTCACCGTGCCCTACGAGTTCTCGGGCATGTCGCTCATGGCCAGCAAGAAGAACATGCCCGGCAAGACGAGGCTGGAGGACTTCAACGACCCCTCCGTGACCATCGCCGTGCGCCTGGGCACCACGGCCGAAAAGGCCGCCCGCCAGCACCTGCCGAGGGCCACCATCAAGCAGTTCACCGACGAGGCCCAGACCGTGCAGGAACTGCTCAACGGCCGGGCGGACGCCGTGGTGGCCTCCGCGCCCCTGCCGGAGCAGACCGTGGCCAAGTATCCCGACTCGCTCTACCTGCCCCTGCCCTCCACCTTCACCAAGGAGCCCATCGGCATCGTGGTGCGCAAGGGCGACCCAGACTTCCTCAACTTCCTGGACAACTGGGTCCTGGTGAACGGCTACCAGGGCTTCCTCCAGGAGCGCTACGACTACTGGTTCAAGACCCTGGACTGGCAGGGCCAGATCCAGTAGGCGCGCGCTTTGGCGAACAAGAAACGGCTCTCCCTCCTGGACGCCGCCGTGCTCGCGCTGGCGGCCGGGGGGGGGGCCTGGCTCCTCCACCGCGCGGCCTCCGGGCTGGAATACCAGTGGGACTGGTCGTTCATCCCGCAGTATCTGCTGCTGGAGACGGACTCCGGCTGGCGGCCCGGGCTGCTCTCCCAGGGGCTCCTCACCACGCTTCGGCTCTCCGTGTTCTCGGGGGTCCTGGCGCTGGTCTTCGGGCTGGCCATGGGCGTGGCCCGGACCTCGCCGAGGCTCTTTCCGCGCCTGTGCGCGGCCGCGTACGTGGGCCTCGTGCGCAACACCCCGCCCCTGGTGCTCGTCTTCGTGTTCTATTACTTCCTGGGCGACCAGCTCATGACGCTCATCGGCATGGAGGACTTGATCTACGGGCTCTCCGAGTCGCAGCGGGCCTGGGTCGGGGCGATCCTCGGCCCGGCGCGGCAGGTGCCCGCCTTTCTCTCCGCAGTGCTCACCCTGGCGCTCTTCGAGGGGGCGTACATCGCCGAGATCGTCCGCGCGGGCATCGAGTCCGTGGAGCGCGGGCAGTGGGAATCGTCCGCCGCGCTGGGCTTCTCCCGCGCGGGGCAGCTGCGCCACGTGGTCCTACCCCAGGCGCTGGCGCGCATGCTCCCGGCCCTGGCCGGGCAGCTCGTCTCCACCATCAAGGACTCGGCCATCGTCTCGGTCATCTCCATCCAGGAGCTGACCTTCGCCGGGCAGGAGCTCATGAGCGCCACCTACCGCACCTTCGAGATATGGATCACCGTGCTGGGGCTTTACTTCCTGCTCACCTTCTCCCTCTCGCTGCTCGTGCGCAGGATGGAGACAAGGCTCAACAAATACCGCCCCGCCCTTTGACAGCCGGGCCCAAAACGATCATCCTGACCCCATACCCCAACCCGCACACGACACCCCCTGGAGGACCAGCATGACTTCCGACATCAAATTCTACGGCCTTTCCACCTGCTCCCACTGCAAGAACGCCAAGCAATACCTCGAACAGTGCGGCGAGGAATTCGAGTGCGTGTACGTGGACC
>JBFWJM010000373.1:0-2948 GCA_050253205.1 Desulfovibrionaceae bacterium | reverse complement strand
GGCGAGCCCGAAAGCGCGCACACCGCCGAGAGCGCCAGCTCCTGGTTGCGCCCGCCGCGCCCTTCCCCGCGCAGGGAGACGGTGGTCTCCCCTCCGGCGAGCAGGCAGCACGGCGAGGGCAGCGGCGTTCCCGTAGCGCAGACCTCCTCGGCTATGGAGAGCAGCGCCCGGGAGACCTCCCGCGCCTCGCCCTGGAGCCGCGAGGTGAGCACCAGGGGCGTGTAGCCGAGCCGCTCCGCCCTGGCGGCGGCCGCGTCCAGGGCGTGGCGGTTGGAACAGACGACCAGGTTGCGCACCTTGGCGAAGCAGGGGTCGCCGGCCTCGGGG
Organism: Desulfovibrionaceae bacterium; assembly: GCA_050253205.1. GTDB lineage: Bacteria > Desulfobacterota > Desulfovibrionia > Desulfovibrionales > Desulfovibrionaceae > JAHJKV01. The sequence continues at coordinate 2,621 of JBFWJM010000373.1, read as the reverse complement.
GTGTCGTCCAGCTCGCCGCGCGCCCCGGCGAAGAGCCTGTCCATGACAGGGGCGGGCATGCGCGCCTCCAGCCCGTGGTCGCGGATCACCTTGAGCGCCTCGGTGAAGGTGGAGGGGTCCGGGGCCGTGGGCCCGGAGCCGATGACGTCCAGGTCGTCGCCCACCACGTCGGAGACCATGAGCGTCACCGTGGTGGAGGGGGAGAACGCCCGGGCGAGCTGCCCGCCCTTGAACAGGGAGAGGTGCTTGCGAACGGCGTTGACCTCGTGGATGGTGGCCCCGCAGGAGAGCAGCAGCCCGGTGGCCTCCTGCTTCTCCTCCAGGGTCAGGGGCGGCGCGGGCAGCGGGGTGAGCGCGCTGGCCCCGCCCGTGAGCACGAAGAGCACGAGGTCCTTGGAGGTGGTGTCCTTGGCGGCCTTGAGGAGCATGGCCGCGGCCTGCACGCCGCGCCTGTCCGGCACGGGGTGCCCGGCCTCCAGCTGGCGGACCCGGTCCAACTGCTCGCGGTGGCCGTGCTTGATGATGATCACCCCGCCGCTGAGCGCCTCGCCGAGGATGGATTCCAGCACATGGGCCATCCTGGCGGCGGCCTTGCCCGCGCCAAACAGCAGCACGCGCTCGAACCGGGAGAGGTCGTAGCGCTCCCCGGCGATGCACAGGACCACGCCGTCGAGGGTCACCTGCTCGCGCAGTGCCCGCTCCGGGTCCGCCCCGGCTATGCCCGCCAGGGCGATGTCGCGGATGTCCCGTTCCAGATCCATCCCCACCTCCTACGTCAGGGTATAGGTCATGCCCGGCCACTGCCTGGCCAGGCCCTTCATTTCCAGCATGAGCAGCGCGCGGCTCACGCGCTGGCTCTCCCAGTCCAGCGCCCGGCAGAGCGCGTCGATGTGCGTTCGTTGCTCGCGGCCGAGGCGGCCGAGCACGCAGTCCTCGTCGGGGTCGAGGGGTTCCTTCGGGGGCTGCGGGCGCTGCGGCTCGGGCTTTGCTATAGCCTCCGGCCCAGGCTGCGCGGCCACCTGCGAGGCCGCATGGCGAACGGCTGCGCCCGGCTGGCGGCCCGCCTCCGCCCCGTCGGCGGCCCGGGCTTTGGCATGGTCATCGGCCCGGCCATTTTCCTGGGCATCGGCCGGGAGCGGCTCCCGGGCCTTTTTCGCGCGCGCGGCGGCGATCTCCCTGTCGATGGGCAGCGAAAGCTCCTGGAGAATCTCCCCGGCGTCGCGCACGAGGATGGCCCCCTGCTTGAGCAGGGCGTGGCAGCCCTCGGAGGTGGGCCTGTCCACCGGACCGGGCAGGGCGAAGACCTCCCTGCCCTGCTCCCCGGCCAGGCGCGCGGTGATCAGGCTGCCGCTGCGCCCGGCGGCCTCGGCCACCAGCACACCCAGCGAAAGCCCGGAGATGATCCGGTTGCGGTAGGGAAAATTGTTCTTCTCCGGGATGGTGCCGGGCGCGTACTCCGAGAGCACGAGCCCGCGCTCCTCCAGCGCACGGCGAACGTCGCGGTTCTCGGCGGGGTAGTCGCTGTCGAGCCCCGCGCCGAGCACGGCGATGGACGAGCCGACCCCGGCGAGCCCGCCCTGGTGCGCCTCGCGGTCGATGCCCCTGGCCAGCCCGGAGACCACGGTCAGGCCCATGGCCGAGAGGTCCTCGCTGATGGACCTGGCGAGCCGCAGGCCGTAGGGCGTGCACAGCCGCGCGCCCACCACGGCCAGGGAGGGGTTGGCCGCAAGGGAGAGGTCGCCCGCGTAGTAGAGGGCCAGGGGCGGGTCGGGAATTTCCCGCAGCTTTTCGGGGTAGCGTTCATCGCCCCAGCAGAGCACCCGCATGCCCCTGAGCCGCGCGGCGCGGTACTCGAACTCCGCATCCGGCCGCCACGTCTCCTCCAGGAACGCCTTGAGCTGGTCCGCGCGGACGAGCTTGCGGCCGTGCCAGTTGGCCGCATCGCGCACGGCGTCGTAGGCCGTGGGATATGCGTCGAGGATCGCCTTGTGCGTGCGCGGGCCGATGCGCCTGGCGTGTTTGAGCGCCAGGCAGGCGAAAAATTCCTTGGCGATGTCCATTCGTTCGTTCCGGAGGACGGAGGGTTTCCAGGCAACCTACCCGGAAACGGGCGCAGGGACAAGGCGCTTCTCGGTTTCAAGCGGGGAAGATGCTCTCCAGCTTCGGCAGATGGACGGTGAACTCGACAACACCCCCGCCGCACTCAAGGCTCAGCTCTCCGCCCTGGGCGCGGGCCATGAGCCGGGCGGAATAGGTGCCAAGCCCGGTGCCGCTCTTCTTGCCGGAGGTGTAGTACTTCTCGAAGATGCGCTCGCGGACCTCCGGGGGAATGTCTCCGGGGTTGGAAACGGCCAGGGCGACGCCTTGCTCCTCCCGGCGGAGGTCGATGCGCACCCAGCCGCCCTCCGGCGTGGCTTCCAGGGCGTTTTTCATCAGATTCCCCAGGAGCATGCGCATGAGCATATCCTCGGCGGGCACGGGCAGCACGCGGTTCTTCGGTTCCTCGCCCTCGAAGCTCAGCAGCAGCTCCACCCCGGCCTCGCGGGCCTGGGCCTCCTGCTCGCGCAGCACCTGGCGGCACAGGGAGACCAGCTCCACGGCCTGCGGCTCGTACTGATACC
>JBFWJM010000372.1:0-2959 GCA_050253205.1 Desulfovibrionaceae bacterium | reverse complement strand
CGGAGAGGTCGTAGGTCTCGCCCGTGAGGTCGGAGAAGATGTGCGCCCAGTCCGTGTCCACGAAGCGGTAGCGCACGCCGAGGTGCTCGGCGAAGCGACGCATGAGCTCCACGTCCAGGCCGTCCCCGCTGCCGGTGATGAAGCCCGCGTAGGGGATGCCCAGGTGGCGCAGTTCCCCGCTGGCGCGGATGTCGTCGAGGTCTCCGGCGCGGGCCGCCTGCGCCGCCGGGCCGAGGCTCCAGGCGGCGAGGGCCGCGAGCAGCAGCAGTGCGCAGAGGCGCGGCAGGGCCGGGCCCGGTACTCGATGGTTGTCGGTTGCGTATCGCATGAAGACACCTCCGGGGATGGGGTTCACGCCTTTTTCGCGTCGGGTGCGGCGGCTGGCTTGGTGCCGTCCGCCACGGGCTGGAGCACGAGGATGTCCTTGGGCACGCGCCGGGCCTTCATGAAGTTGGCGATGCGCAGCAGGGCCGTGCGCGTGACCTCCGTGCCCTCGGCCACGAGATGCACGCCGTCGAGACTGTAGAACGGTTCGGCCAGGACCATGCCCACGCGCAGGGAGGCCAGGGGGATGCGCCGGCGCACGAAGCCGCCCTCCTCGGTGGCCACGAGCTCCAGGGCGTCCATGACCTTGGCGTCGTAGAGGTCCGCGCGCTCGCGCAGCCGGACCATGGCGTCCGGCTTTTGCAGCCCGCGCTTCACGAGCATGTCGAAGTCGAGGCACACCTTGAGGATGCGCGACTCCATGGACTGGTCCGGGTTGTCCGTGATGTTGTCGTTCTGGTGCTGGATGATGTGGGCCACGCGCTTCATGCGCGGAATCTGGGCCACCATGCCCGCGGTGACGAAGGGGTGCATGTCGTAGACCTGGCGCTCCTCGGAGGAGAGGTCTTCTCCCGAATAGACCTTGGCGAGCACGGTGTCCGTCATGGTCACGCAGCCGAGCTGGCTGAGCATGGCGGCGAGGTCGAGGGAGAGGGTCTCGCGCAGGCCCAGGCGGCGGCCCACCTCCGTGGCCAGGCGGCGGACCCGCTCGCTGCGGCCAAAGGCCTCCGGGTTCACCAGGGCCAGGATGTCCGTGAGCACCTTGATGCTGCTGCGCAGGGTGCCGCGCAGGAGTTCGCGCTCGGAGACGATGAGCTCGTATTGCTTGATGGCCACTTCGAGGGTCTGGATCATCTGCTCCAGGGCCGTGGGCTTGGTCAGAAAGCGGAACACGGCGCCGTCGTTGACGGCGGAGAGGGCGGAGTCGAGATCCGCATGGCCGGAAAGCATGATGCGCACCGTGTCCGGCGAGAGTTTCTGGATGGCTCGCAGCAGGGTGATGCCGTCCATGCCGGGCATCTTGAGGTCCGAGACCACCACGGCGTAGGGCCCCTCGGCCTTGATCTTGCGCAGCCCCTCCTCCGGGCCGAGCGCGGTCTCCACGTTGTAGCGCTTGCGAAGCGAGGAGCGGTAAGAGTCGAGGATGTACTGTTCGTCGTCCACGAAGAGGACTCGCCGGGGCTGTTTCATGTCCGCTCCAATCCCTTTTCGCAGGCTTCGCGCCAGATTGCCGCCCTACAGAGCAGCCCGGCCCGCTCCAGCCTCGGCTCGTCCAGCAGGGAGAACATGTTTTCGGAGTCGGGGTGGGCCAGTTCATGCTGGAAGACGTTGGCCGCGTGCACGGCCAGGGGCACGGTGAGCCCTTGTTCCTGGCCGAAGGGTTCGTGGTGGCCGAAGACGCCCTCCACCACGTCCGTCTCGAAGCCCCAGAGCCCGAGCAGGTAGGCACCGATCTCCGCGTGGGCGATGCCGAGCAGCCGCTTCTCCAGGGGGTGGATGGGCCCTCCCTGCTCGCGGGCCGTCTCCAGAACCTGGGCGTACTGCTCGCGCATCTCCTGCAGCAGCACCAGCTTGCCCACGTCGTGCAGGATTCCGGCCAGGAAGCACTGCTGCTCGAAGGCCGCGCTGCGGCCTTCCTTTTCGGCGATGATCCTGGCGAACTGCCCCGTTCCCAGGGAGTGGTCCCAGAGGTTGCCTATGGAGCATCCGCGCAGCAGGGCCGGGTCGATCTCCTTGAAGAAATGGACCCCGAGGATCAGTCCCTTGAGCACGTCGAGCCCGAGGAGGGTGATGGCCCGCTCCGGCCGGGAGACGCGCTCGCAGAAACCGAAGAACGAGGAGTTGACGATCTTCATGAGCGAGGCGGTCATGCCCACGTCTCGCTGCACCAGGGTGCCGATTTCCGCGATGCTGGGATCCGGCTCGCCGAGCTTGCGCACGATTTCGAGGTACAGCTCCGGGAGCACGGGCAGCGAGTCGAGCCGGGTCACCATGCTGCGCAGATGTTCGTTGGTCAGGATGTGGGTAAGGTCGAGCACGCGCTCCAGGGTGGAAACCAGCTTGGCCGAGGGGCAGGGCTTGGCCAGGAACTGGTGCGCGTGCTTCACGCTCTTGAGCAGCATGGACATCTCCGAATAGCCAGAGAGGATCACCCTGATGGCCCCGGGCTGCAACCGCTCCACCTCCTCCAGGAGTTCCGCGCCCGTGACCTCGGGCATGCGCATGTCCGCCACCACGATGTCGAAGGGCTCCTCGCGGATGCGCCGGAGCGCTTCCATGGGTTCGGTTTCCGAAGAGCTCTGCCACTCCTTGCGCTGGCGGCGGAGCACCGCCAGGAGCGAATCCACGGTGTTCCGGTCGTCGTCAACGAGGAGTATTCGGGGGGCTTGCCGCTGTTCTTCCTGCATGTTTTCCGCCTGGTGGATGGTGCGGAAAGGACGAGCCCGAGCCCGTGCCCCTCCGCTTATCTATCCCTCTATCTGTATGCATACACCATGTGGAATAAAAAACAAGGGGCTGTCCTAGCTAAGCTCACCGCTTAGGCTTAGGATGGCATCATGTACGAGAGGAAAAGTCGGCTCAGTCCACAGAAGCGGGCCAGGCTCATTGAGCACTTCATCGCTGGCACAACGGC
>JBFWJM010000371.1:0-2961 GCA_050253205.1 Desulfovibrionaceae bacterium | reverse complement strand
CGCTGCCGGGAGTCGTCCAGCCGAAGCAGAACGGCATCCCGATTTCGTGAACGGTCCGGCCATGCACCTTCAGCGGGCGCATGCGCACGGTGACCATGGCGATGGCCTCGACCTTGCCCCTGATGCTCTCGACGATCACTCCGTCGCCGTTTTTGATGCCCTTTTCCATGGCCAGTTCCGGGCTCATCTCCACATAGAGCTGCGGCTCGGCTTCCAGCAGGTTGGGCACGTTTCTGGTTTCACCGCCGCCGCACCAGTGCTCGGTGAGGCAGTAGGTGGTCAGCACGATGGGATACTTCGGATCGGCGGCCTTGGCCAGCTTGTCCATGTCGCTCGAAACCCGCTTGTACACGGGGCTGTTGAGCTGCTTGGAGAAGAGGTTCTTGTCCACCGGGGTTTCCACCGGCTCGTAGTGCTCGGAGAACGGACCGTCCATGCGGCCGGGGCCGAAGATCTGCCCGAAGCCGTGCTTGGACATGATGAACGGGTAACGGCCCTTGCCGGTGGCCATGGGAGGCCAGCCGCCGTCGGGGATGTCGCCCACCCACTTGCCGTCCTTCCACTCGATGACGGCCTTGGCCTTGTTGTAGGGCACGCCGTTGAGGTCCACGGAGGCGCGGTTGTAGAGGATGCGGCGGTTCACCGGCCAGCACCACGCCCAGTTGGGGAACAGGCCGATCTTGGCCTGCATGGGCGTCTGGGTGGCGTCGCGGCGCTTGGTCTTGTTGCCGTCCTCCTCGGTGTAGCTGCCCGCGTAGAGCCAGTTCAGGCTCATGGTGGAGCCGTCGTCCTTCAGCGCGGTGAAGGAGGGCACCTGCTGGCCCTTCTTGTATTCCTTGTCGCCCACCTTGGTGTCCACGGTGAAGCGGCCGTTGATGCGCTGGCAGACCTCGTCCGGGTCGTACTTCTTGGGCCAGTCGAGCCAGGTGACGGCCTCGGGCAGGACGCCGCCCTCCTTGGCGTACTTGGCGCGGACCTTGTTCAGCATGTCCACGAAGAGGTCGCCGAAGGGCTTGGCCTCGTAGGCGGGCTCCACGGACTTGTAGTGCCACAGGGCCCAGCGGCCCGAGTTGGTCACTGTGCCTTCCTTCTCCAGGCGGTGCGCCGAGGGGAAGAGGAAGACCTCGGTCTTGACCTTCTTGGGGTCAATGCCGGGGCGCTGCCAGTTGTCCGTGGTTTCGGAGTGGTGCAGCTCGCTGGTCACGAGCCAGTCCAGCTTGTCGAGGGCCTTGCGGACCTTGTTGGAGTTGGGCACGGAGTTCATCGGGTTCAGGCCGATGATGAAGCCGCCCTTGATCTTGTCCTGGTACATGCGATCGAAGAGGAACATGTAGGAGTAGTCCTCGCCCTTTTCGATCTTGGGCAGCAGCCCGTAGCAGAAGCCGTTGTCCTTGGTGGCCTTGTCGCCGTACCAGGCCTTGAGCAGGCTGGCCAGGTACTTGGGCTTGTGCTGCCACCAGTTGGCGGAGAGCGGGTCGGTGCTTTTCGGCGTGTTGGCCTCGTTGTACTGCTCGTAGGTCTGCCAGCCGTTGTGCGGCATGGCCATGTAGCCGGGGATGATGTGGTAGAGCAGGGTGTGGTCCGTGGAGCCCTGCACGTTGGGCTCGCCGCGCAGGGCGTTGATGCCGCCGCCGGCGATGCCGATGTTCCCCAGCAGCAGCTGGATGATGCCCGCCGAGCGGATGTTCTGCACGCCCACGGTGTGCTGGGTCCAGCCCAGGGCGTACATGATGGTCCCGGCCCGGTCCCCGGTACCCGTGGAGGCGAAGTTCTCGTACACGCGCATGAGGTCCCTTTCGGAGACGCCCGTGGTGGCCGAGACCTTGTCCAGGGAGTAGCGGGAATAGTGCTTCCTGAGCAGCTGGAACACGCAGCGCGGGTCCTTCAGCGACTTGTCGCGCTTGGGAACGCCGTTCTCGTCCAGCTCGAAGCTCCAAGATTTCTTGTCATAACTGCGGGTCTTGGGATCGTAGCCCGTGAACAGGCCGTCCTTGAACCCGAAGTCCTTGCTCACGATGAGCGAGGCATTGGTGTATTCCACCACGTACTCGTTGAAGTACTTCTCGTTCTCCACGATGTACTTGATCATGCCTCCGAGGAAGGCGATGTCCGTACCCGAGCGAAGGGGAACGTGGAAGTCCGAGCGGGCGGAAGTGCGCGAGAACTTCGGGTCCACGTGCATGACCGTGGCTCCCTTGTCCTTGGCCTTCAAAACCCACTTGAAGGAGATCGGGTGGTGTTCGGCAGCATTACTGCCCATGATAAGGATGGAGTCGGCATTCTTGATGTCGACCCAGTGATTCGTCATCGCGCCGCGTCCGAACGACTCTCCCAGAGCCGCAACAGTAGCGCTGTGTCAGATACGGGCCTGGTGGTCCATGTGGACGACGCCCAGGCCTCGCATTGCTTGGTGAACGAGCGAGCATTCCTCGTTGCCGGCATGCGAGGTGCCGAGCAGGAACATGGCTTCCAGCCGGTTCACGGCGTCGCCTTTCTCGTTCTTCAGGATGATGTTCTCGTCGCGGGTCTGCTTGACGCGCTCGGCCACGCGCTCCAGCATCCAGTCCCAGCTCTTCTCTTCCCACTTGTCGCTGTAGGGCGCGCGATACAGCGGCTTGTGCAGCCGGTGCTCGCTGGTGGTCATGGAGAGCATCGCCGCGCCCTTGGCGCAGAGGGAACCCTCGTTGATGGGGTAGTCCGGGTCGCCCTCGGTGGAGATGAGCTTGCCGTCCTTGACGCTCGCGATCAGGTGGCAGCTTACGGAGCAGAACGGGCAGATGGTGACGACTTCCTTGCAGCCGTCGATCTTCAGCCCGGCGGCGTAAGCCTCCACCGGTTCGAGGTTCACCCCAAGCTGACCCAAGCCGAGGCACACGGCGCTCGACCCGGCAAGCTTGAGAAAACTTCGGCGATCACATTTCATGATGAAGCCTCCTCTGTTGTATTCGCCCGCTGGGCGGG
>JBFWJM010000370.1:0-3017 GCA_050253205.1 Desulfovibrionaceae bacterium | reverse complement strand
CGAGGTCCTCGATGACGGGCAGGCCGTGCTCGTCCGCCAGGCGGCGCAGCTCCGCCAGGGGCACTTCTTTGGTGAAGCCGACGATGCGGTAGTTGGAGGTGTGGACCTTGAGCAGGGCGGCGGTGTTCTCGGTGATGGCGTTTTCGTAGTCCCGCAGGTGGGTACGGTTGGTGGCGCCCACCTCCACCAGGGTGGCCCCGGATTTCTTCATCACGTCCGGGATGCGGAAGGACCCGCCTATCTCCACCAACTGCCCACGGGAAACCACCACCTCGCGCCCCTTGGCCAGGGTGTCGAGCACGAGCATGACGGCGGCGGCGTTGTTGTTCACCACCAGCCCGGCCTCGGCCCCGGTGAGCCGGCAGAGCAGTTCCTCCACATGGCTGTAGCGGCTGCCGCGCGAGCCCGTGGCCAGGTCGAGCTCCAGGTTGGAGTAGCCCCTGTTGGCCTCGGAGACGGCCCGAATGGCCGATTCCGCCAGGAGCGAGCGGCCCATGTTGGTGTGCACCACCACGCCCGTGGCGTTGACGGCGCGGCGGAAGTGGGGCGCGGCACCGCGCGAGGCAAAGGCCAGCAGCCCGGGGGTGATGGCCTCCAGGGCCAGGTCTTCGGCTGATTCGACCCTGCCCTCGCGGATGTCGTTTCGCAGGCCGTCGAGAAAATCGTTCACCAGGTCCTTGACCAGGGTGCGGGGCAGCCCCGAGGTGGCGGGGGCCGCATCGACCAGGGCAAGGCAGCGGTCCACGGACGGCAGGTGCGAATACAGCGAGCTCAAGCGTCTTTCCTCGTTTGGGGGTTCAGAAACCGGGGATGGAGTTTATAAAACTCGGCCAGCAAATACAAGGAACCGCAGACCATAACGGACCGTGCACCACAGAGCGCCGCCAGGGCCGAGGCGAGCGAGGGCTCCGGCCGCCCGCGCCCGGAAAAGACGGACTCCAGGTCGCGCGCGGGCAGCGCCCGGCCGTTGATCTCGAAGGCAGGAAGCAGCACGGGCCCCTCCGCAAGGGCCAGGACCTCGCGTGCCATGCCGTGGGCGTCCTTGTCGGCCATGCAGGCGAAGACCACGGCCTCCGGGCGGAGGCCAGCGTCGGCCAGAGCCGCGCCCAGGCCGCGCAGGCCGTGGACGTTGTGCGCTCCGTCGAGGATCACCGTGGAGAGGCTTTCGCCCACTTCCCGGCAGCCCTCCAGCACCTGGAAGCGGCCCGGCAGCCAGGCCGAGGCCAGCCCGCAGGCCACGGCCTCCGGGCGGCTCTCCACCCCGAGCATGGGCGCCAGCAGCTCCCAGGCCGCCAGGGCGAGCCCGGCGTTGGCCCGCTGGTGCGGGCCCTGGAGGCCGAGGGCCAGGCTCGCCGCCGCCTTCCCGGCCACGACGAGGCGCGCGCCCACCTCGGCAGCGCGCCGCTCGTACACGGCCATGACCTCCGGCTCCTGCGCGGCGGTGACGGCCACGCCCCCGGGGCGGATGGCCCGGGACTTGTCGTCCGCTATTTCCTCAAGGGTGGAGCCGAGCACGTGCACGTGGTCGAGGTCCACAGGCGTGAGCAGGGTGATGGCGGGGTCGAACACGCGGGTGGCGTCAAAGCGCCCGCCGAGGCCCGCCTCCATGACGGCGAGCTCCGCGCGGGCTTCGTCGAAGGCCAGGGCGGAGAGGCAGGTCAGCCACTCGAAGTATGTCAGCCCCAGGTCTCCCGCCAGGGCGTCGAGGCGGTTCGCCAGGTGAACCCATTCGCCCTCCGCGAGCATCTCCCCCCCCACGCGGATGCGCTCGCGCACGCTCGTGAAATGGGGCGAGGTGTGCAGGCCCGTGCGCAGGCCGTGGGCCCGGGCCATGGATTCGAGAAATGCGGCGGTGGAGCCCTTGCCGTTGGTTCCCACGACGTGCGCCACCGGGCCGGGGGCCCCTGCGGCGAGGAAGAAGCGCCGCGCAAAGCCGCGCATGCGCTCCAGGCCCAGGTCCATGTGGAACAGGCCGAGGCGGTCGAGGTGGGCGGTGATGTCTGCGAAGGTGTTGTATGTGCTCACGGGTATCTCGTTGCGGGAACATACGGCGCTTCGCCCCGGGAGTCCACGCTTCCGACTTGGTTCCTTCGGCCTATTGCTTTCCCCTTGCGCCTGACGTATCTAGAGAAAAGTAAACAGAAAATCAGCATCGTCCTGAATAACGGGGTGCGTAGTGGACAATGTGAACGTTTCATTGAGCCTTTCGCCCAAGCTCATCTGGGCATTGAGCAAGCTTGCGGAGGAGAAGAACCTCTCGTTCAACAGCTTTTGCAGGTCGATCCTGGAGCAGGCCCTCTTACGGGAACAGGATGAAGAAGACAAGCGCCCCGGCAAGGACCAGGCCCGCACCGGAAACAAGCGCAAGTATCCCCGCCACGGCATCTCCGTTCCGGCGGCCATCAATCTCAACGGCCGGGAGATCGGCTCCGACGAGTTGCGCATGGTCGACATCTCCCTGGGCGGCGCGCTGCTGACGCTGCCCAAGGGCCACGACCTGCTGAAGAACCTCGTGAGCGAGTCCGCGAGCTTCGACCTGACCCTGACCCTTCCCGAAGAGGAGGAGCCGATCCTGTTCACCAGCAAGACGAGCCGCATCCGCAAGGACAACGACGTGGTGCAGATCGGCATCAGCTTCGACGAGTATTCGTACTACGACTTCATCAAGCTTTACAATTTCCTCGGTTGAGCATGGATTCCCTCCGGGCTTGACCCCCGGCCCCCGGGAGGATAGGTACGTTTTCCACTCGTCCGCGCCCCGTGTGCCGGATGTTTGACGCACGCCGAGCAAGGCAGCTACGTGAACGCGCCCCTGGTCCGGCTGGGCGAAAGGGTGCGGGCGCGCGGCGCGAGCGAGCCGGGCGACGAAGCGTATCGAAACATACGTGACGAAGCGCGGCGAGCGAAGCAACCAAGCGAACGCGCCCCTGGTCCGGCTGGGCGAAAGGGTGCGGGCGCGCGGCGCGAGCGGGCCGGGCGACGAAGCGTATCGAAAGATACGTGTGGAAGCTCGGCGC
>JBFWJM010000369.1:0-3032 GCA_050253205.1 Desulfovibrionaceae bacterium | reverse complement strand
GGGCTGCACATGCTCCCCGGGGGAGGGGCGGAGATTTTCGCCCCCGAGGTGCGGGAGCGGGTCTGCCCGCGCAAGTCCTCTGCCGAGGAGTGGCTGCGCATCCACGGCGAGGCGCACGGCCTGGGCCTCTCCACCAACTGCACCATGCTCTTCGGCCACGTGGAGACCATCGACCAGCGCCTCGACCACCTGGATCGGCTGCGACGCCAGCAGGACGCCTCCGGGGGGTTCACCTGTTTCATTCCGCTGCCCTTCCTCACGGAAAACAGCGCCCTCAAGGTGGAGCGGCCGCTCACGGGCCTGGACGAGCTGAAGACCATCGCCGTGAGCCGACTGATGCTCGACAACATCCCCCACGTGAAGGCCTATTGGGTCATGCTCACGCCCAAGCAGGCGCAGGTGGCGCTCTCCTGGGGTGCGGACGACTTCGACGGCACCGTGGTGGAGGAGAAGATAGGCCACGAGGCCGGGGCGGGCACGGAGCAGGGCCTGGCGAGGACGGAGCTGGAGGCCATGATCCGGGGGGCGGGCTTCGAGCCCCAGGAGCGGAACGCGCTCTTCAAGCCGATGGAACGAAACGCGATGTTTGAAACGATCAGCCCCGATGCCATGCTCCAGGCGGGGAACGTGGAGGACACGCCATGCGCATGACGGACATCTCGCAGCGCGTGTTCGCCGGGGAGCGCCTGGAGCGGCCCGAGGCCGAGTGGCTCATGGACAGCGCCGGGCTGCACGAACTGGGCGCCCTGGCCCATGCCGTGCGCCTCATGAAGCACCCCGAGCCCGTGGTCACCTATGTGGCCGACCGCAACATCAACTACTCCAACATCTGCTCCTGCGGCTGCCGATTCTGCGCCTTCTTCGCCCCCCCGGGCGACCCGCGCGGCTACGTGCTCTCCCAGGAGGAGCTGGCCAGCAAGATCGACGAGACCCTGGCCCTTGGCGGCACGCAGATCCTCATGCAGGGCGGCCACCACCCGGACCTGCCCTTCGCCTTCTACGAAGACCTGCTCCGGTTCATCAAGGCCAACTACGACATCCACGTGCACGCCTTCTCCCCGCCGGAGATCGCCTATTTCAGCGGATTGTACGCCCTTCCCGTGGCCGAGGTCGTCGCCCGGCTCAAGGATGCGGGGCTCGATTCCATCCCCGGAGGCGGAGCCGAGATTTTGGTGAACGCGGTACGGCAACGCGTCTCGCCCAACAAATGCTCCGCAGACGAATGGCTTGCGGTCATGGAGGAGGCGCACGCCCAGGGCTTGCGCACCACCGCCACCATGATGTTCGGCCACGAGGAGGAGCCGGGCCACCGCCTGGACCATCTCTTCCGGCTGCGCGAGGTCCAGGACCGCACCGGAGGCTTCACGGCGTTCATCCCCTGGACCTTCCAGCCCATGAACACCAACATAGCCGCCCGCCCGCAGACCGCGTCCGAATACCTGCGCATGCTCGCCATATCTCGCCTCGTGCTCGACAACTTCGAGAACCTCCAGGTCTCCTGGGTGACCATGGGCCCGAAGATCGCGCAACTGGCGCTCTACTTCGGCGGCAACGACTTCGGCTCGCTGATGATCGAGGAGAACGTGGTCCGCGCCGCAGGGGTCGAGTTCCGGCTTGGCCGGGAGGAAATCCACCGGCTCGTGCGCGCAGCAGGCTTCGAGCCCGTGCAGCGGACCATGGACTACACGCCGCTGACAAGATCGGAGGCACGCGCATGAATGCATCACGACAGCTCCCGCGTCCGCTGCTCCGGCTGGGCCGCATCGGCTATCTCAACGTGCTGCCCATCTACCACGCACTGGAGACGGGCGAGGTGGAGGGGCATTACCAAGTGGCCTCCGGGCCTCCGGCGGAACTCAACCGCCTCATGGCCGCCGGAGCGTTGGATGTTTCGGCCGCGTCGAGCATCGAGTATGCCCGCCGCCCGGAGGAATATCTCCTGGTGCCCGACCTGGCCATCGGCTCCTGCGGGCCGGTGCGCTCGGTGCTGTTGCTCTCGCGCGGCCCCGTGGGCGGCCTCGGCGGCGAAACCATACTCGTCTCCTCGCAGACACACACCTCCGCAGCACTGCTGAAGGTTCTCCTGGCGGACAATCTCCGCCTGGAAACGTCGTTTCGCACCGGAGACGCCACCAGCCTCCTGGCCGAGGGCCAGCGCCCCGCCGCCATCCTGGCCATCGGGGATGAAGCCCTGAACCTGCGAAGGCACCCGGACTACCCCCACTGCCTGGACCTGGGGGAATGTTGGAGGGAATGGACGGGTCTGCCGTTCATTTTCGGGGTCTGGATCGTCCGTGAGCGCTCTCTGCAAGACGACCGCGAGCGCGTTCTGGCCGCCTGCCGGGCGCTCCAGGAGTCCAAGCGCCGTGGGCTGGCCCGGCTGCCGGAGCTCTGCACCCTGGCCGCGCAAAAAAGCGTGCTGAATGAAAACGAGCTGCGCGAATACTTCGCGGGGTTGGTCTACGACCTGGGCAAGCGCCAACAGCTCGGGTTGGAACGCTTCTTCGCCCATCTTGCGTCACGGGGCATCATCAGCTCCCCTCCGCCTCTGCGGTTCCTGGAAATGCAAGAGGCGATCACTCCATCCGAGCGTTGCGCGACAACACGAAGCGCATAAACGCCTCCGTGGCCGGGAAAAGGGTGCGCCCCTTCTTGCGAATCAGGTAGAGTGTCCTGACGAGGGGCGAAAGGCCGAGATCGACCTCCTGCATCTCGCCGCTCTCCAAAAAACGCTCCACTGCCAGCCGCGAAACCACACCCACGCCAAGCCCGGCGCGGGTGCACGCGACCACCGCATGCGTGGAGGTCACGTTGGCCACGGTGTGGAAATCCGCCACGCGCCTCTTGCCTCGCGCGAGCGCGCGCTCGAAGGCCAGACGAGTGCCGCAGTAGGGCTCCCGCATGATCCACGGCCAGCGGTCCATCTCCGTTTCCCCGTCAAGAAGCCGCTGCCGTGCGGATGCGAGTACCACGGCAACCACCACGTCGTTGGCCTAGGGTTCCACCTCGAACCCGGGACGGTCCGGCTGGGC
>JBFWJM010000368.1:0-3039 GCA_050253205.1 Desulfovibrionaceae bacterium | reverse complement strand
CGGCGTGGCCCGGCTGCGCTCGGCCCCCTTCCCGGCGGACGTCTGGCGGGCCTCGGCCCCCGGCACCACGCTGGAGGTGTACTTCGCCAGCGGCGAGCCCAACCTCTCCCGCGCGCGTTTCGAGGTGGAGGATGGCTTCCGGGTCTGGCTGCGGGAGGCCGTGCGGGGCGACGCCCTCCCGGAACGAGCGCGCGAAAAGCGGCGCGAAACGCCCTGAACAAATCCATATTTGTGCACCACAAGGTTTTAGAGTAGCATCCTCGGAAATTCGAGGGCCCGGATACCGCAGAGCAGGCAGAGCAGCAGGAAACCGCATGACGTCCACGGAGCGCACCACGCCCCCGGTCTCACCGCTCAAACGGCGGTCCTTCACCCGGGACCTGACCCTCTCCCTCGTGGTGCTGATCACCGTGGTGGTGGGCGTCCTCTTCTCCGTGGGCTATTACGACCAGCACCGCCAGTTCCAGGCCGAGCTGGAAGAGTCCGCCTACAAGTACGCCTCGGAAATGGCGCGCATCCTCGTGGTGCCGGTCTGGACCTTCGACAACGCCTCCGTGGAGCAGGTCTGCTCCGTGTTCTACCAAAACGAGCTGGTCTACGCCCTGCGCGTGGAGGACATGCGCGGCGGGGTGCTCGCCGACCTGGCCCGCAAGCGGGACGAGAGCCCCAAGATCACCCAGGAGGCGGACATCCTCTTCGAGGGGCTGCCCATAGGCCGCGTGCACCTGACCCTCACCAGCCTGCCCCTGGAGCGCGAGATGAACCGGCTGCTGCTCTCCACAGGGCTCACCGGCCTGGCGGTGCTCGTGGTGCTGGCCGTGGCCACGGGGCTTTTGCTGCGCATCTTTGTCAAGCGCCCGCTCCTCCAGCTCATGCGCGGCATGGACCGCGTGGCCCGGGGCGAGTTCGACCACGGCTTCGCCCACCCCACGCACAAGGAGATCGGCGAGATCAGCGAGCGCTTCAGCCACATGGTCAACGAGGTGCACCAGCGAGAGGAGGTGCTCGCCGGGGAGGTGGCCGAGCGCAAGCGCGCCGAGGAGCGCTACGCCCTGGCCGTGCGCGGGGCCAACGACGGCATCTGGGACTGGGACCTCATCAACGACGAGATGTACTACTCCCCCCGCTGGAAGGAGATCATCGGCTTCCGACGGGACGAATTTCCCAACGACATCGAGGAGTGGAAGAAGCGCATCCATCCCGACGACCGGCGGCACGTGGTGGACAGCCACATGAACTACATGGCCGGCATCGAGGACTCGCTGGACCTGGAGTACCGCCTGCGCCACCGCGACGGCACCTACCGCTGGGTCCACGCCCGGGGCGCGAGCCTCCAGGACGAGACGGGCGAATGCGTGCGCATCTCCGGGGCCATCACGGACATCACCCGCAGAAAACGGGCCCAGCTCGCCCTGCGCGAGCGCGAGGAGCACTACCGCGCCATGGTCGAGGCCTTCGACGGCTTCATCTACATCTGCGACCAGGAGCGCACCCTGCAATTCATGAACAGCAGGCTCATGGAGCGGGTGGGCCGCGACGCAACGGGCGAGAAGTGCCACATGGCCATCCACGGGCTCATCACGCCCTGCCCCTGGTGCCCGGCGGACATCGTCTTCCGGGGCGAAACCCGCCGCGCCGAGGAGCGAAACCCGCGCGACGGCCGCTGGTACTACACCGTGTCCACGCCCATCTTCAACCCGGACGGCACCATGGCGCTCCAGTCCATGATCCAGGACGTCACCGAGCGCAAGCTGGCCGAGGAGGAGGTCCTGCGCTCGGAGTCGCAGTACCGCACGCTCATCGAGACCACCTCCGAGGGCTACGTGATGCTCGACAAGGAAGGGGTCATCACCGCCGTGAACCCCTCCTTCAGCGAGATGCTCGGCTACGTGGAGGAGGACCTGGTGGGCAGCGAGCTGCTCGACTTCATGGACGCCGAAAACCGCGAGCTCGTCCGCGCGCAGATGGCCAAGTGGGAAACCACCAACCACCGCAACTACGAGTTCAGCCTCCAGCGCTCGGACGGCGGCTCGGTCATCGTCATCGCCTCCTCCACCTCCATGCGCGACAAATCCGGCAGGCTCACCGGGGCGTTCGCCCTGTTCATGGACATCACCGAGCGCAAGCGCATGGAAACGCAGCTGCGCCACCAGGCCATGCACGACCCGCTCACCGGCCTGGCCAACCGCACCCTGTGCAACGACCGCGTGGCCCACGCCCTGGAGCGCGCCCGCAGGCGGCGCGAATACCACTACGCGGTGATCTTCGTGGACCTGGACCGCTTCAAGCTCATCAACGACAACCTGGGCCACGCCGTGGGCGACCAGCTCCTGCGCGAGGTGGCCCTGCGCCTGGGCGAGTGCACCCGCGAGCTGGACACCCTCGCGCGCATCGGCGGCGACGAGTTCGTCATACTATTGGAAGAGATGGACTCCCCGCGCAAGGCCGTGCAGGTGGTCAAGCGCATGCGCGAGGCCCTGCGCAAGCCCATCTCCCTGACGGGCAACGAGGTCCAGGTGACCTCCTCCATGGGCATCGTGCTCGGGCCCAACGAGTACGAGACGGCCGAGGAGGTGCTGCGCTACGCCAACATCGCCATGCACCGCGCCAAGGCCAAGGGGCGAGACCGCTTCAAGGTCTTCTCCAACAAGCTGCTCGACCACGCCGTGCAGATGATGACCCTGGAGGCGGACATGGACAACGCTCTGGCCCTGGGCGAGTTCTCCCTGCGCTACCAGCCCATCGTGCGCGTGCGGGGCGGCCAGCGGCTCTACGGCTTCGAGGCCCTGGTGCGCTGGAACCACCCCACCCGGGGCGAGGTGCCCCCCGCGCATTTCATCCCCGTGGCCGAGGAGTCCGGGCTGATCACCGACCTCGGGCTCTGGGTGCTCTACGAGGCCTCGCGGACCATGGCCCGGTGGCAGGCGCACCACCCAGGGGCGGAAGACCTCTTCCTCTCGGTGAACGTCTCGGCCCGACAGTTCTCCCAGGCGGACCTCGCCGGGAAGATCAAGCGCATCCTGGACATGTCGAGGATGC
>JBFWJM010000367.1:0-3120 GCA_050253205.1 Desulfovibrionaceae bacterium | reverse complement strand
GGGTTGTGCCCTGGCCGTGGTGCTGCTCATCGGCGGCTGGGGGCAATACCGCCTCGACCATCCGCCCGAAGAGGGCGAGCCCCTGACCCTGGCGCTCATCCAGGGCGACGTGGACCAGGCCGTGAAGTGGGACACCGCGTTCCTCAAGATGACCATCCGCCGCTACTCGGGCCTCACCGACGCGGCCCGCGAGGCCGTCGCCAAGGCGGGAGGGGGCCTGGACCTCGCCGTCTGGCCCGAGACGGCCCTGCCCTTCTACTTTCAGGACGAGAACCCCGGCAGCGCGGCCGTGCGCGACTATCTGCGCGCGGCGGGCCTGCCCCTGCTCACCGGGGCCCCGGCGTATGAGACGGAGCCCGGAACGCGCAACTTCTCCCTGCGCAACCGCGCCTTCCTCGTGGACGAGGGCGCGGGCCTGCGCTCCTGGTACGACAAGATGCACCTCGTGCCCTTCGGCGAATACATGCCCCTGCCGGACTGGCTGGGCGTGGACAAGCTGGCCCAGGGCGTGGGCGACTACACCCCCGGTACCAACGAGCACGCCCTGCGGCTCGGCCCGGCGGAGTTCGGCGTGCTCATCTGCTACGAGGCCATCTTCCCGGACCTGGCCCAGCGCCACGTGGAGGAAGGGGCCAACATGCTGGTGAACATCTCCAACGACTCCTGGTTCGGGGATTCCTCCGCCCCGCCGCAGCACCTGGCCCACGCCGCCCTGCGCGCCGTGGAGCAGGGGCGCTGGCTCGCCCGCTGCACCAACAACGGCATCACCGCGTTCATCGACCCGCTCGGCCGGGTGGTGGGCAGGTTGCCCCAGTTCGAGGCGGGATTCTTGACGCACGAGGTCAAACCTGTTGAAGTGACCACCGTCTATCACGACATCTACCACTGGGAGCTTCGCCTCCTGTACCTCGCCGCCGGGCTGGCGGCGGCGTGGGCCGTGTTCGGCCCACGCCGGAGCGGGGATACGGGGCGCTGGAGGCTCTAGGAGCACAACGCACATGCTGCAATATTCCGAACTCCGTACCAAGAGTTCCACCCTGCTGGAAAAATTCGACTCCCTCTGGAGGCGGCTTTGACTACGAAGGCCACAAGAACCGCCTGAGCGCCATCGAGGCCGAAATGGCCAAGCCGGGAGCCTGGGACGATCCTGAAAAGATGACGCCCATGCTCAAGGAGAAGAGCCGCCTGCTGCACAAGGTCCGCACCTACGACGCCCTGCTCGGCTCCAAGGAGGACCTGGAGGGCTGGCTGGAGCTGGCGCAGGAGGACGAGGAGGCCCTGGAGGAACTGGACGGGCAGATCGACGGCTTCGAGAACCTCCTGGAGGAGACCGAGGTCTCCACCCTGCTCTCCCAGCCGCAGGACAAGTCCGCCGCCATCGTGGAGATCCACCCCGGCGCGGGCGGCGTGGAGTCGCAGGACTGGGCCGAGATGCTGCTGCGCATGTACACCCGCTGGGGCGAGGCCCACGAATTCAAGACCGAGCTGCTGGACCTCCAGCACGGGCTTGAGGCGGGCATCAAGTCCGCCGCGCTCTCCATCGACGGGCCCTATGCCTACGGCTTCCTCAAGGGCGAGGCGGGCATCCACAGGCTGATCCGCATCTCCCCCTTCGACGCCTCCGGGCGGCGGCATACCTCGTTCGCCTCGGTGGACGTGTATCCCGAATCCGAGGACGACATCGAGATCGACGTGCGCGACGAGGATCTGCGCGTGGACGTGTACCGCGCGTCCGGCCCGGGCGGCCAGCACGTGAACAAGACCAACTCCGCCGTGCGCATCACGCACATCCCCACCGGGATCGTGGCGCAGTGCCAGAACGAGAAGTCCCAGATACGCAACCGCCAGACCGCCATGAAGATCCTCAAGGCGCGACTGTACGAGGTGGAGCTCAAGCGGCGCGAGGAGGAGCAGCGCGTGGACTACTCCCAGAAGGACGCCATCAACTTCGGCAGCCAGATCCGGACCTACACCCTCCAGCCCTATCGGCTGGTGAAGGACCACCGGAGCAACCTGGAGGTCGGCAACGTGGACGCCGTGCTGGACGGCGAGCTCGACCAGCTCATGCGCGCCACCCTGCTCCATGCCCATGGCCAGGAAGACTGACGAACACGCCCTCGCCGCGGAGCGCGAGCTCATGCGCGAGCTCACCCGCCTGCGCGACGAGCTCTGCGGCACGGGCCGCGTGCCCTGCCATCTCTCCGGCAGCGACGGACGCGGCCAGGGGCTCGGCCTGTTCCGCATGTTCCAGGGGGTGAGCATCGAACAGTGGCGGGCCATGGCCAAGCGGCTCGACCTCACGGGCTGGCTAACCCTGCCCATCGACCGCGACGCCTACCCGCACCTGACCATCCTCCAAGAAAACCTGGAACGGCTGGCCTACGAATCGGAGCACGACGCCCTCACCGGGCTGGCCAACCGCCGCGCCTTCGAGCGCTGCCTCGACCTGGAGCTGGAGCGCTCGCGTCGCTCCAGGACGCCGCTCTCCCTGGCCGTCATCGACCTGGACGACTTCAAGCGGGTGAACGACACCCACGGCCACACCAAGGGCGACGAGGTGCTGCTGCGGCTGGCGGGCGTGCTGAACGCGGAGAAACGCCGCTACGACCTGGCCGCGCGCATCGGCGGGGAGGAGTTCGCCCTGGTGGTGCCCGGGGCCGGGCAGGTCAAGACCCGCACCATGCTGGAGCGCATGCTGGAGACGTTCTCGGCGGAGCGCTTCGAGGCCGATGCCGGGTCCTTCGGCGTAACCTTCTCCGCCGGAGTGGCCAGCTACCGGGGCAGCAGCGAGAAGACCGTGCGCGAGCTCATCGACGCGGCCGACAAGGCCCTCTACAAGGCCAAGGGTGCGGGCAAGGCGCGGGTGGCCGTGGCGCCGCTGCCGGACCTCGACGCCGTGCCGCGCGAATCCCTCGTGCAGGCCAACGAAAAAAAATTCCTGTTCACCGGAAAACCCTAGGATCGCGCCATGATCAACCCGAACATGACACTCTCGCTCTCCATCATGAGCGGCAAGGGGGGCGTGGGCAAGACGAACCTGGCCCTGAACCTGGGCTATGCCCTGTTCCGGCAGGGGCTCACCTCCCTGCTCATGGACTGCGACCTGGGCCTGGCCAACCT
>JBFWJM010000366.1:0-3124 GCA_050253205.1 Desulfovibrionaceae bacterium | reverse complement strand
CCGGAAGGGTTCGTCCATGAACATGACCTTGGGGTGGTTGATCATGGCCCGGACCAGTTCGGCCCGGCGCTGCATGCCGCCCGAGAGCTGGGAGGGGTACTTGTCCTTGAAGTCGCGCAGGCCCACCAGTTCGAGCAGCTTCATGGTCTCGTCGGTGTACTGCTTGCGGGGCAGCTTGCGCTGCACGCGCGGGCCGTAGCTCACGTTCTCGAACGTGGTCATCCAGGGGAAGAGCGCCGTTTCCTGAAAGACCACCAGGCGGTCGGGACCGGGGCCGGTGACGGACTTGCCGTCGAGCAGGACCTTGCCCCGCTCGGGAATCTCGTAGCCGGCCAGCACGTTGACCAGGGTGGACTTGCCGCAGCCCGAGGGGCCGATGAGCACGGTGAGCCTGCCCTTTTCCAGGGTGAAGGTGCAGTCGCACAGCACCTGCTTGTGCAGGGGACCCAGGCCGAAGCCCTTGGTGACGCCCGAGACTTGCATCTCGGCCGCGCCCATGCCCGGGGCGAGAGTGGTGTCGCTCATGAATGGCTCCTTACGAGGTGCGCAGCCAGGGGGTGACGCGGCTGCCGATGAAACGGATCAGGGCCGAGGAGATGTAGCCGGCGATGCCGATGCTCATCATGCCGATGATGATGAGGGGGTACTCGCCCGCCACGTAGGCCCGCCAGGTGAGAAAGCCCAGACCCGGACTGCTGGCGATCATCTCGGCGGCCACCACCACGGCCCAGGTGATGCCGATGCCCACGGTCATGCCCACCACGATGCTGGGCAGGGTGGCGGGCAGCATGACGCTCTTGAAGATGTCCCAGGGGGAAGAGCCGAGCGACATGGCGGCCCGGATGTATCGGGTGTCGATGGAGCGGGCTCCGCCCACGATGTTGAGCACCACCGTGAAGAACGCCCCCAGAAAGGTGACGAACATCATGGAGA
This sequence comes from Desulfovibrionaceae bacterium, assembly GCA_050253205.1. GTDB lineage: Bacteria > Desulfobacterota > Desulfovibrionia > Desulfovibrionales > Desulfovibrionaceae > JAHJKV01. Next base: position 2,191 of record JBFWJM010000366.1, on the reverse strand, counting down.
GCTCGGAGGTGGGCCAGAAGATCACGGCGATGGGTGTCCAGGCCAGGGGCGGTATGGGCCGCATGATCTCGAACAGCGGATAGATGAGGTCGCGGGCCGTGCGGTTGACCCCGAGCAGCAGCCCGATGGGAATGCCGATGATCTGGGCTATGACGAAGCCGGTGAGGATGCGCACGAAGCTGTCGCGCCAGGCGATCCAGTAGTTGGGGCTCACCAGCTGTTGCCCCAGGGCGGCCAGGACCGACGAGGGGGCGGGCACGTTGCTGATGATGGGCACGCCCAGCTTGGCGCAGGTCTCCCAGAGCAGGGTGAAGACGACGATGGAGGTGACGCCGCGAGCGGTGGTCCTGCTGAAGACCCGCTTGCGCAGTTTCACCCAGTTGATGGAAATATCAGGTCCTGCCATGACGCGTTCTCCGGATGTTGATCGGTTCGGACTCGTGTCGCGTCCTTGAAAAACATGCGTATATTTTTCAAGGAAAAAATAATGATTTCAATTTGTTGTCCACGAAACACGGACACCCTTGTTTCGTGGACGCCACACTAGGCCATTTCTCGTTCGCCGGCGGCGAAGGCCTTGAGGGCCTCTTCGTGGACAGCCTCGATGCACTCTTTCTTGAGCCGTATGTAGTTGGCCGAGGAAAGCGCCCGGAAGTCGCGCGGGCGGGGAATGTCCACGTCGAGGATGGTCTTGATTCTGGCCGGGCGGGTGGTCATGATGTAGACCTTGGAGCCCAGAAAGATGGCCTCTTCCAGGTCGTGGGTGATGAAGAAGACGGTCTTCTTGCTCTTGTCGTAGACGTCGAGAAGAAACTGGTGCACCACCGTCTTGGTCAGGGCGTCCATGGCCCGGAAGGGTTCGTCGAGCAGCAGCACGCTCGGGTCGTTCATCATGGCCCGGGCGATCTCCACCCGGCGGCGCATGCCCGACGATATCTCGCTGGGGTAGTTGTTCTCGATGCCGGAAAGGCCCATCTGGGCGAGCATGTGGCGGGCCTTGTCCTTGGCCTGCCTTTCCGGGAGCGCGCCCTGCACCTCGGGGCCGAAGGTCACGTTTTCGATCACCGTGCACCAGGGAAACAGGGCCCCGTTCTGAAAGACCACGATGCGGTCGGAGCCGGGCCTGGCCCCGCGGTCGGGCGCGCAGAGCACCTGGCCGTCGAGCAGTATCCGGCCCGAGGTGATGCCGTGAAATCCCGCGATGGCGTTGAGCAGGGTGGTCTTGCCGCAGCCCGAGGGACCCACCACCACGCAGAACTCTCCGGCCGCGATATCCATGGAGCAGTCGTCCACGGCCAGGACCTTGGCCCCGTCCGGATCGTAGATCTTGCTGACGTTCTCGATGCTGATGTGTCCCCGCGCCTCGGGGGTGGAAATCGCTTGGGCGTTCATCGGGCGTCCTCCCTGACCTTCCATTGCATGAGCCTGTCGCCCACGATCCGGATGAGACAGCTGGAGATCCAGCCGATCACGCCCAGGGTGACCATGGCGATGACGATGACGGGGTATTGCACCATGAGAAACGAGTTCCAGATCAGGTAGCCCAGGCCGTATTCGCCCGAGAGCATCTCGCCGGCCACCAGGGAGAACCAGGCGAAGCCCATGCTGATCTGCAGGCCGGTGAAGATGAACGGCAGGGCGCCCGGCAGGATGACCTTGAAGAAGACGTGTTTGGGCTTGGCCCCCAGGGAGAGCGCCGCCCGAAAATACACCTCGTCGATGGACTCGACGCCGAGCAGGGTGTTGAGCACCGTGGCGAAGAACGAGCCCAGAAAGGTCAGGAACACGATGGACGCCTCGCGCCCCGGCCACATGAGAATGGAAAGGGGCACCCAGGCCAGCATGGGGATGGGGCGCAGGGTCTCGAGCAGGGGGAAGGTGTACTCACGAAAGGTGCGCTTCCAGCCCATGAAGAGCCCCAAGGGCACGCCGAGAAGGGTGGCCAGGGCGAAGGCCTGCAGCACGCGCCAGATGCTTATGACGATGTGCTTGTAGTATTCCGGCGTGTAGATGGAGATGCCGTAGGCCGGATCGGGCGAGACCCACTCCCGGTAGCAGGCCAGGGGGCCGGGCAGCTTGTTGAACCAGGGAAGTTTGAATTTTTCGGTCAGCAGATACCACAGAACGATAAATCCCACGATGCCGATGCAGTTCAGGTAGGGCGTGCGACTCTTGAACCACTGTTTCAGGC